>JAAELY010000269.1 GCA_024226335.1 bacterium | reverse complement strand
GCGAGAAGCGGGAGTCGCCGCCTGAGCAAGAAGCGTGATCCGATCGCAGATCCGTAGATCTGCAGAGGGTCGCGCGACGCAGCGCAGGCGGATGCATCGCGCTTCGCAGCCGCAGCCTCCCTGTGCAGAGGTTCCCTAGCTGGGCTCGCCCGGTTCGAAGTCTCGCGTCTTGCGACCGATCACCGCGACGTGGAACAACGGGCTTCCGTGTGTGGTGAAGCGATGGCGGTAGCGCTGCTGCGTGTGCACGTGCAGCGCTCGGCTCCGGATCATGCGATGAACCGTATGCGCGAAGCGCGAGTCTCGTCCGCCTTCGGCTGAACCGGCGTGCAGATGGAAGGCGACCCAGCCATCCGGAGCCAGCAGATTGAAAGCTTCGGTGAAAGCATTGGGCGGCGGTTCTTCAACCGCCAGAGGTTCGATGCAGATCAGGCTGTTGAAATCGAAGCCCATGAGTTCATCGCGCTGCGCTTCGCTCAGGCGCCGGATATCGAGCACGCGGAATTCAGAATGGGCGCCCGGATGGTCTCGCTCGGCTGCTGCGGCCGCTGCGGCCGAGGCGTCAATACCGATGATTTCGTTGATTCCGATCGCGTTGAGTTCCTGTCCCACCCAGCCGTTACCCGCGACCAGATCGATGGCTCGCAGCGTTTCGGGTCGTTCCCCGCTGGCTCGGATGGCCCGTTCCAGCAATCGACAAACGGCGGCTGGTGCGTTTCCGCGCAGCAGGTCTCGCACGAGGTGCTCGTAGACGCCGGGCCATTCCCAGAGATGCGGATCGCCCTTGAAACGCACCTGGCGTTCCGTCGCGCCGTCTTCCACGATGCAAAATGTTGCCTCGCGGCCTGCGGACAGCGGTCCGTTCGCCGGGTTACCCGGTTCCGGCAGAAATACCCGCATCTGGGGGAGTTCTGCACTTGGTTTCAGAACAGGGCGTCGCAGTACACTCTCTGCGGGGGCACTCATCGGAACTCCTGAATCGGTCGTTGAATCGATGCGCCGACTTCAACTCAGGGAGCGTCTCCGGGGTGGAGGGGATACCCAGAGTCTGCGCGCTCAACTGATATACGCAAGGAGCGTGCATTCGTCCAGCATATTCAGATACGACCGTGGGGATGCCATCGTTGAAAACCTCTCTAAAAGGCTGAAAAATTAGATACTTAGGTTCACATTCGGAATCTGAAACTGGAGCTGCGAGAATCTTGTTTCCGGTCCCTGCCCAGACGCTCTTTCTGGCGTTTCGGTCCGACCGGAGCCGCCTTCGCGTATGCTTGGAAGGATGATGCCGAAGCAACAGTCGGGACGGACGACCCTCATCACCGGCGGAACCGGAGCCCTGGGCCGCGCGTTGCTCGAGGCCTTTCTCGCCGATGGCGATCGGGTCGTACTGCCGTGGATCGACAAGGACGAGGTCGAGTGCGTTCACTCCGCCCATTCTGCCGAGGTCGATGCGGGTCGGCTGATGCTATTCGAGGCCGATGTTGCCGAATCGGCCGACGCGCGCGAACTGGTTCGGGTCGCGGGCGAGGTACACGTGCTGGTCAACGGCGTCGGTGGCTTTGGCGGTGGCGCGCCGGTTCACGAGACCGATCTCGAACTCTGGGACGCTATGTACCGGATCAACGTGCGCACCGTTGCGGCCATGAGCGCGGCCGTCGTTCCGGGAATGATCGCGCGCGTTTCCGGGAGCATCGTCAATATCGCATCGCAGGCGGCGCTCGACTGTCCGGCTGGAATCGCGGCCTATAGCGCGTCGAAGGCGTCGCTGGTCGCGCTCACTCGGAGCCTGCAAAACGAGCTGGCCGGTTCCGGGGTGAGGGTCAACGCCGTGGTCCCGACTACGATCGACACGCCTGCGAATCGTGCCGCCATGCCCGACGCCGACTTCTCGACCTGGACGGCCCCGGGCGAAATTGCATCAGTCATCCAATGGCTGAGCAGTGATGCGGCGATTTCCGTTCGCGGCGCTCTGATTCCCGTCTGAGCCCGCGCTGAGCCCTGGGGCTCAGGCGCGCGGGTCTCGCATATAGCTGGATGCGAGCGCATCCACGTATTCGTTCCAGAGGGAGCCATCGTGAGCGCGGATCCAACGCAGTTCCACGCCCCGATGTTCCTTGGAAAGCGCGTATAGCTGTTTGACCAGTTCCAGATTCTTCACCGGCCCGCCCTTGCGCCGCCAGCCCCGCTTTTCCCAGCCCGCAGCCCACTGATTGATCGTGTCGACGCAGAGTCGGCTGTCCGAATAGATCGTGAGCTTGGCGTCTCCGGGAAGACTCCGGTAGGCCTCGATCAGAGCCTGCAACTCCATGCGGTTGTTCGTGGTGTCGGCATCGAAGCCGTGGTCTCGCGCGAGGATCTCGCCGTCCTCGACGTGCACGAAACCCCAGCCACCCGGACCCGGATTGCCCTCGCAACTGCCGTCCGTGAACACGCCCGTCTGCGGCCCGTCGCTGAAGCGATCCAGGACCTGTTCCGGGGTCAATAGGGAATCCGAACGGTCGCGACTCATGTCCAAGCGGCTCCTCGCGCGCACCGGCGCGGCGTGGCTGCGTATGCTCGGCCATCCGCGCTGAGCGCGCCAACGCTCCGCGCTGTGCTCGCGGGCTCGAGCCGGACATTCCGCGCATCCTGTTAGAATACGGCGCAGCGCGCGCCGCGAATTCGAAGAGTCCCCAGTCGGTGGGTCCAAAAGCGAGCGTGCGCAAGTTACCCACCGCAAGCGACGGAGATCCCATGGCCAAGGAGTTCGAGATCAGCGATGCGATGAGAGAGAGCATCGGCAAGGAATCACCGCCCTGGACCTCGGAAGTCACGACCACCAGCATTCGCGCTTTCGCGCGCGGTGTTGGCTACACCGATCCAGTGTATTTCGATGTCGATGCGGCGCAAAAGGCCGGCTACAAGAGTCTGCCGGCGCCGCCCTGTTATCTGGGTACGCCCGTGTTCATTCCCGGTCGATCCAGTGACACGTTCAGCGGTCCCGTCGATGGCCAGCCACGGGTCGATCACGGCCTGCCAGGTTTGCTCGACGGTGGCACCGAGACCGAGTATTTCGACCAGGTCTGCGCCGGTGACACGCTGACGGTCGTCAGCAAGGTTGCCGATCTGACCGTTCGTCAGAGCGGGAGTCTGGGCAAGATGTTGCTCGTGACCAACGAAACCACATACACCAACCAGCAGACCGGAAAGCTCGTCGCGAAGCAGACTTCGCAGGCGATCTTCTACTAGGGGTTCAAGACCATGGCTGTTACCTGGGACACGATTTCAGAGGGACAAGAACTGCCGGTGCTCGAGAAGAAGCCGGGGGTCACGCAACTCGTGAAATACGCCGCCGGTTCTGGCGATTTCAACCCACTTCATCACGACTACGCCTTCCCGCAGGCCAAACAGATTGGATCGATCATCGTGCACGGTCGTTTCAAGTACGCGGCGTTGGGAGAACTGGTGTCGAACTGGCTCGGCCACAACGGTCGAATCCAGAAACTGTCCTGCCAGTACCGGGGCATGGACATGCCCGACCAGCCCGTCACGTGCAAAGGCACGGTGGCGAAGAAATTCGAAGAGGGCGGGCAAAAGCTGGCGCAGTTGAAGATCTGGACGGAAAATGGTGAGGGCAAGAAGACGACGCCGGGCGAGGCGTTCGTCGTCTTCGACTGATGCCGGTGAGTTCACCCGGAGCTGAACTGGTCGGTCGGCTGCGCGAGCGGCCGATCCGGCCCCGAGCGATCGCGAGTTTTCTCGATGCGCTTGCGCACGGAGAACGCGTGGCCGCGATTCGCGCCGTGGGTCGCACGGATCAGCGCGCCCTCTACGAAGCGGTCGAAGGTATTGCGGAACTCGAACTGGCCGATTTCGTTCCTTCCGTTTGCGGAGATCTCGAACAGGTTCGCCATTTCGGCCACAACTCGCTGCCGTTGTTTTCCGATTTCGAGAAGCGCTTCTGTCGACCGGCGAACATGGAGCCGAAACGGCCCGAGGCCTTGTACGGCTTCAATTTCCAGCCTCGCCGTGCCCTCGTGGCCGTCACCGGTCCCGGTTTTTTCGTGGCGCGAGACGACGAATCGCGGCGCGAAGTGCTGATCGACTACACACTATTGCCAGTCACCCGGCCCGAGCAATGGCCGGAGATCCGACGCAACGATGCCGGCCTTTCTCGTTTCGTCTACGGATATATGGTCGATACGATGCGGCGCGTATCGGAGCACGTGACGATTGGCTCGGCCGCGCGCAGGGGCAAGGACCTGGGCAGTTGGTTTCTGTTGACCCGCGAAGACCGGAGCGCGACCTGCTAGAAGGAATTCTCGCGTCGGAGTCGGTCTGCGTCTCGCTTGAGTTCGGCCAGCACCTGACGTGTTGCCGTGCGCGCCAACGTGTCTAGCGCCTCGGTTTGCATGCGCTTCTTGTTGGCGTAGATCTGGTAGCGGTGGCGGATCGTCGAACGGGCGCGGTAGGTCTCGACCAGTTTCCGGTTCTTCAAGAGCAGCGCTTGAAGCTCCAGTGTGTAGTCGTTCTGGAAGTAGACGAAGATCGCGACCGGAGGCACGGCCTGGGTGAAGAACCCCTTCCAGAAATTCGAGTCGGGTTCCACGCCTCCGTCGCTCGCCGAAAGTTCCAGTTGCCACATCGGGTCGATGTCCGCTGGCATCGGGTGCATCACGCCCTCGAAAACCCGGCTCTGTCGCAGTTCGTCGGCAAAGTGGGCGACGATGGCATCGCCGTTCAGGTTTGATTGATCGAAGGAGCCTTCGCGAACTGCTACCGTCAGGCGCAACGGTGGATCGGGCGGACTCAAAGCCGGCGGACTCTCGCCCATCGGAAGCACCTGATACGCGCAACTGCAGAACACCGCGAGCGTGCAGAGCAGCCCGGCCCGGCCCATGAATCGATCTCTTCCCCACATGAGCGAAAACGTAGCAGCGGCAGGGAAAGCCAGCGAACACGCGCCCGCAATCTTGCGCGAACGCCTGACTGAGTTGGCACAGGAGCACGGTCTCTCGCGGATCGGGGTGGCCGCCGTTGCGAACTATCCGGAGGCCCGGCGTGTGCGCGAATGGGTCGAACGCGGCTACGCCGGCGAGATGCACTACATCGGGCGGCGACTCGAAGAGCGCGAAGACCTGACCCTCGTGCTGCCCGGGGCTCGTTCCGCGATCGTGGCGGCCGTTCCCTACGATACCGGTGCTGCCGATTCGAGTGCACCACGAGCGCCGGGATCGGGCTGGGTTTCGCGCTATGCGTGGGGCGACGATTATCACCAGATCGTGTCCCGACGACTGGAGGAACTCGTGGCGGCGCTTTCAGCGGAGCAGCCGGATGCGAAGTTCAAACCCTATGTTGACACCGGGCCGGTACCGGAGCGCTTGCTCGCGCAGCGGGCCGGCGTCGGATGGATTGGCCGGAATGCCTGTGCGATCGATCGAGAACTCGGTTCCTATCTGTTCCTGGGAGTCGTGCTGACCGATCTGCAGATTGCTCCGGATGCGCCCGCGGTGGACCATTGCGGTAGTTGTCGTGCATGTCTGGATGCGTGTCCGACCGGCGCCTTCGTGCAACCGGGAGTGCTGGATGCGCGACGCTGTATCGCGTACCTGACGATCGAGAATCGCGGTGCGATACCGCGTGATCTACGCGAAGGCGTGGGCGATCACTTGCTCGGCTGTGATCTGTGTCAGGAAGTTTGCCCCTGGAATCGGCGCAGTGCCCGGCCGCTGAGCGAAGACGCTTGCTTCGAACCGCGCCCCGAATGGTATGCACCGTCGATTGCAGAGTTGCTCGATCTCGACGATGAGGCTCTGCGCGTTCGGCTTCGCAGATCATCCATCAAACGCGCCAAACTGGCGGGTCTGCGCCGCAATGCGCTCGTGGCTGCTGGCAATCTGCGCGATGTGGCTCTCCTGTCCCGCGTCGAGCCGTACCTGGAACACGACGATCCGGTGTTGGCCGAGGCGGCGTCGTGGGCGCGCGACCGTATCGAGAGTTCGGGATAGACGAGAGCTCAGCCGACCGTTTCGATCAATCGCCCGGGAAAGTCCGACATCAAGCCGTCGACGCCCAGCGCAAGCAGCTTTTTCATTTCGGCCGGATCGTTGATCGTCCAGACATGGACCAGAAGGCCATGGTGGTGGGCGGCTGCGACCAGTTCTTTGGTTACCAGTGGTTTTCCCAAGGCCGTGGCCGGAATCTGCAAGGCATCGCCCCGCGGTTGGAAGCTGTCCATGCGATCTTCTGCGGCCGCCTGCACGAAGGCGATACAGTCCGCCAGGGAAGAGCCCAGGGCCGTGCCCGGATCCAGCTTGCGGAGCCTCTCCATGATCGACTCTTCTTCGGCTGCGAGCAGAGTGCGATCCAGAGCGCCCGCGCGCACGAGCAGACGCACGACTTCTTCGGCGATCTCCGGCTCCTCCTGTTTGATCTCCAGATTGATACGCGCCTCGGGAAACGCGTCGAGTACCTGGCTCAGCTTCGGAATGCGCACACCCGCAGCCCGAAAGGGGTGAGTTCGACCCGCATCCGGGGAAAAGTGGTAGCCCGCATCGAGGCGCTGCAATTCCGCGAAGCTGTGCTCTTTCAGTGGGCCTTCGCCGTCGCTGGTTCGCGCCAGGTCCGCGTCGTGAAAGATCAGTATTTCGCCGTCGCTGCTGGCATGACAATCCATCTCGAGATACGGAACACCCTCACTCCAGGCGCGCTCGAAAGCGGGCAGGGTGTTTTCGGGTGCCTCGCCACTCGCGCCGCGATGACCGAAGAGGTGGGGTCGGGAGGAATCGAAGTAGGGATGCATGCCGCAAGCCTAGCAGTCCGTCGCAGCGCTCGTGTGAAAGGTCTGGTCGGGATCAGCGCATCGAGTCGCCGCCTTGACATCCCGCAGCGGACCGCGAAGTTCCCCTCCGGGGGGACTGGCGATGAGTGTCTTGACCAGGGATTCGATCATCCGCGAACTCGAGAGCGGGCGACTGCGGGTGGAACCCCTTGGCCGCGATCAGATCGGCCCCGCCTCCATCGATCTGCATCTGGGCTCCGAGTTGAGGGTGCTCCGATTGCACCAAAACGGCCCCGTACAGGTCACGGACGACGGCGAGTCCGAACCCGAGACTGAAGTCATCCCGTTCGAGCGTCCATATGTTCTGGATCCGGGGCACACGGTTCACGGCGTCACACTCGAACGGATCTTTCTCCCACCGGATATCTGCGGCTGGCTGGAAGGGCGCAGTCGCATCGCACGACTGGGTCTCACGGTTCACGTCACGTCCGGATTCGTGCATCCGGGTGTTGCGAATCACCAGGTGCTCGAGATGAGCAATGTCTCGAGCGCACAACTCGCCATCCATCCGGGGATCCGGATCTGCCAGATCGTGTTGCAGCGCTGTGAGGGGGAAGCCGTCTATTCGGGCAAGTTCGCTGATCAGGATTCCCCGTGAGAGCCGTCGCCCAGCGCGTGAGCCGAGCGTCGGTGACGGTCGATGGCGAGACGGTTGGCCAGATGGAGGACGGTGTTCTGGCGTTGGTGGGAGTGGCGCACGAGGACCGGGAGGAAGACGCGCGCCTACTCGCCGAGAAACTCGTCCACCTGCGAATCCTGCCCGATTCCGAGGGGCGAATGAACCGGTCGCTCCTCGAAGCTGGAGAGATGCTCGGCGTCGTGTCGCAGTTCACTCTTATGGGCGACTGCCGCAAGGGACGCCGCCCCGGGTGGGCCGACGCGGCGCCGCCCGAGCAGGCCGAACCCCTGATCGAACTGCTCGTGAGTCACGCTCGTCAGCTCGGTGCACCTGTGACCACCGGACGCTTTCGCGCGAAGATGAGTGTCGAGTTGTGTAATGAAGGTCCTGTGACGTTGCTGCTCGACACACGCAAGCAGTTTTAGCTAGCTTCGCCGCGATGAAGAACACGACGATCTCCATGGTGCTCAGTGCGTTGATAACCATCACAGCCGCTCTTCCTGGAACGGCTCAGGCAGCGCGTCCCGCTGCTACAGAGTTTGGTCTGGGGCTCGCAACGGCTGTGGTGAACCTGGTGTATGGGCCTGCCAAGGTGCTCTACGCGGTCGCAGGTTCGATCACAGGGGGCCTGGCCTGGTGCGTCACGGGCGGCCGCACGGATGTGGCCCGCGCGATCGTGCAACCGGCGGTGCGCGGTGATTACTCCGTCGTCCCGGAGCATTTGACTTTCGAGAAGTCGCTGAGTTTCACCGGGCAGGATCCTGAGTATCTCTCCGGGCTTCCCAACTAGGAACCCGCTCGAGATGATCCAATGGTTCGGGTCGACTCTGCTTCGGCCTCCGGGGTACTGCGCTCGATTCGTTCGAGAATCGCGTAACCCGGCGGGTGCTGACGCGTAATCAGGCCATGAAGAGCTTCTTTCTCAGCGCGATCACGCTCCTGGTCTGTGCGAGCTGCACGCCCGATACTCCGAAGCCAGAGGCGGAACTTGCGCCCCCCCTGGCCCTGAAGCGCCTTGATGGCGTGAGCGTCAGCCTGGACAGCCTGCGCGGCAAGATCGTATTGATCGACTTCTGGGCCACCTGGTGCACACCGTGCGTTCGTGAAATCCCCGAACTCAATGCAGTCTGGAATGCCCACAAGGATCGCGGTGTCGAGTTGCTCGCCATTTCTGTGGACACGGAGCCCAAAGAGGTGATCGCGAAGTGGGTTCGCGACAAGGGCGTACTCTATCCCGTGGCGCTGGCGGATCTGGACCTGGCAATGACCTATGGCGCCCAGCAATTCCCCTACCATCTGGTGCTCGGCCCTGACGGGACCGTGCGAGAACGACTCGCCCCTGGCTACCACGATCGCGAAGAACTGGCCGAGGTACTGGCTCGCCACTTGCCCTGATTCGCAATTCCGCGCCAGTTCCGGTCACCAGACCCGCCGAATCGGACCCCGTTGGATTCCTGCAGCTACCGCTAAATCTTGACTTCCGTTGCGTCGATCGTGGGAAGGACGGGTTCTATACGGCGGGGTGTATGAAGGCCGAAGAGATCGAGCGCCTGTTTTCGGCGGGCGATTGTATAGCGGAGCGAGGGTCTGAACGACTCGAACTCTACGTGGTGCGTTCGGGCAATGTCCTGGTGCAGTGCGAATCCCCCAGTGTCGAATACGTCCTCGGCCCCGGAGAGATCTTCGGAGAGACCACTGCGCTGCTCTCGCGGCCCAATCCCCATCGCGTCGTTGCCGAGGGGGATGTCTCGGTGCTCGTGTTGGCGCCGAAGTTGGTCGAGCGCCTGTGCCGCGAATGCCCCGAGTTCAACTACCGCCTGATCCAGACTCTCGCGGCCCGAGCCGACCGACCCGCGGCCGAAGAGGTCGAGTCGTCCGAGATCACACCCGCCCATCGTGCCCTCGCCAGTTCGATTCTGGCGCGCATGATTTCGGGTGAGGGGCCCGCTTCGGTCAAGGGCCGTCTGCGCGATCTGGCCGAAGCCTCGGGATTGCCGATCCATGAGGCGTATCACTGTCTTCGGGAACTGCTCGATCGGCGCATGCTCGGGCTGGTGGACGATCAGTTGACCGTCCTCGAAGCCAGTGAACTCGAGGCGATCACCCGTTTCTGAACCGGATGGGCGGCACACACGCCGCTTGCTTTGGAGCCGGCCTACAGGTAGAAGTGGCCGATGCACCGTCGCTTCCGCGCCCTTCTGTTGGGGGCATTCCTCTTGTTCGTTGCGCCCGCGACCGCCTTCGCCCAGGCGGATCCCCTGCGCGAGAATCTCGGCTCCACTGACTTCGACCTGACCGCGGACGAGGTCCGCTACGACCGGAATACCGACGTCTATGAGGCGTCGGGCAATGTGAGAGTCGAGCAGAGCGACGGCCGCACGCTGGCCACCGATTGGCTCGTATTCAATGGGACGACGCGTGTAGGTGTGGCCAGCGGTCATGTGCGCATGGTCGACGCGACGGACACGGTGGAAGCCGATTTCATAGCGGTCGATCTCCGTTCCATGGTGGCGATGGCCACCCGGGCTTCGCTCGATACGCCCACGCCGGGCTTCGTCGTGCGTGGCGATGCATTGCAGCGCAGTGGACCCAACTCCTACTCGCTCGAGAAGGGGATGTTCACGACTTGCCGCTGCCCCGGGGACGCGAAGCCGCGGCCCTGGGAACTCGAGGTCGAGGACGCCAAGATCGATATCGGCGGTTACGCCGTCGGAAAGCACTTGAAGTTTCGTGTCCTGGATGTGCCCGTCTTCTATCTGCCCTTCATCGCGTTTCCCGCCAAGACCGAGCGCCAGACGGGATTGCTATTGCCATCTTTTTCGGCTTCTGGTCGCGGTGGTGCCGAGGTCGAGTTGCCTTTCTTCATGACGCTTGGGGAGCAGGTCAATCTGATCTTGCGTCCCACATGGTTTGCCAAGCGCGGAGTAAAGGGAGCTGCCGAGATCGAGTACGTGTTCGGCTCAGAATCAGCCGGGGCCGCCGGTCTAGCGGTTCTGCCCGGGGATGACGAGGTATCGCCCGACGATTTCGAGACGCCATTCAGTGACAATCGCTGGGCGTATTGGTGGCAGCACTCTCAACCGCTGACCGATCGCGCTCGCTTTGGTCTCGATCTCAAAGGCGTCAGTGACAACCAGTACGTGGTCGATTTCGACGATCTCCCGCGCGAACTGCGCAATAGTCGCTTCCTGGAATCCACCGCCTGGGCCAGTCACGCCGACTGGGGTCTGTACGCGGGTGTCGAGACCGCCATGATCGACGATCTGCAGAGCCCATCGGATCTCGATCGCGATGATTTCCTGCTGCAACGCCTCCCCGATGTACGCCTTTCGCGCCTGCCGAGGCCCATCGCGGGATCGCCGCTGCGATTCGGCTTTGATTCCCGTTACACCTACTTCCATCAATGGGACGGGCGGTCGAGCAAGAGCGGGCACACGCCCTTGAACGGCCAGTTCTTCGATACCGGCCGAGACGGGTTATTCGATGGCGAGGAACCGGACGGGAACGGATTCCTTGATCCGCTCGCGGACCATCACAATGACAACGCCGCTTCGCTGGGGAGGGATCGCTCCGAGGGCGATGGCTTCTACCAGGAAGGCGAACTCCTGGCCGACAGAGGGCATCGGCTGGATATCTATCCCCATCTGAGTCTTCCACAGCGTCTTGGTGTATTCGAAACACTCAGCGAACTGGGCTATCGGGAAACGCTCTATTTTCCCGACGTCGGCGAGACCGAGCGACGGGAGATGTGGACCGGTCGTTTCGACGTGCGCACTCGCTTCGCCAAGTCGATGACGTTTCGCTCGCTGCCGATGCGCCATATCGTCGAACCGCGCGTCACTCTGGTCGCGGTGTCGACCCCATCCCAGAACCGCAACCCGCTATTCCTGCCCGCCCTGTCTTCCGGGGCGCGGCGTCTGATCGACGGCGACGCCCGACTCCTGACTCGCAATCCCACCGATCGCGTCGAAGACGAACGCATCCTCCAGTATCAGATCGGAAACCGCTTCTACGGACCTTCCTTCGATGGCGGAAGGGTTCCACAACTTCTCGGCGAGATCCGCGTGGGCGCGGGTTACGATTTCGACCGGAGCGAGAACACCCGTGTATTTGCCGACGGGCTGGTCAGGCCGTGGAAAGACTTCGAGTTCCGGGGCGAAGCTGGTTGGGACCCCGAAACTACCCGAGTGGATGAAGCATTTGCATCGGCACGCTGGGATTCAGCGCGGGGGCATCTCCTGGGACTGAGCTATCGCTATCTGCGTGACCGCGTACTGACATTCGAGAATTTCGTGCGACAGAACGCAATCTACGATGAGTACGACGACGGGACGAAGGTGAGCCAGATCGGCCTGGACTCGGTACTCGTCGTATCGCGCAGGCTCGAAATCTTCGCGAGCGGTTTCGTCGCACTCAATCAGTCCTCCTCGAGTGCAGGCCGGATCGGTTTCCAGCTCGGGTCTGATTGCCGTTGTTGGGATCTCCTGGCGCAGATCGAGCATCGAACCCGTCCCTCGGAGACGCGCTTCAGCCTGGAGTTGCGGCTTGCGGGATTCGGTCAGCGTTCGCGGGTCCGGCGTCGCAAGGAGCGCGAGCGTCGCTGAACGCTTCCAGGTTGACGTGGCTGGCTTCCTATGGGAATCTCCCGGCCCTATGAGGAACGCACCATGGTCCGGCCCGATCGTGACTCGTTCTCGGCCCTTGCTCGGCAGGCTGGTCGAGGTTCTACCGTTCCGCTCGTTCGCGAGGTTCTAGCAGACCTCGACACCCCGCTTGCGGTCTTCCTCAAGGTAGACGACGGAGCTACGTCTTTCTTGCTCGAGTCTGCCGAGAGTGAGGAACGTCGCGGGCGCTTCAGCTTCATCGGTGTTGGCGCGCGTGCGCGTTTCATCGCCCGCAACGGCCAGGTCGAGATCCAGCGGGGCGAGCGTATCGAGCGAATCCAACTGGCTGCTGAGCACCGGGAGGATCCACTCGATCACCTGCGTGCGCTCATAGCCGAGACCCGGCCTCTGGAGTTGCCGGGTCTGCCGCGGTTTTCCGGCGGGGCCGTCGGGTACGTCAGTTACGACTGGGTGCGCTACGTCGAGGAGTTGCCCGAGGACAATCCGGACACCCTCGGCGTGCCTGATTGCTATTTCACGATTCCTCGCACCGTGCTCGTGCACGATGGCTACCACCAGCGCCTGAGCATCATTCATCCCGTCGAAATCGACGAGTTATCGGAAATCGACGCGGTCTATGAGCGGGGCCTGGCAGAGATCGACGCAATCACCGCCAAGCTATCGGGGCCGGTTCCCGAACAGGTTTCATCGGTGGGCAGCGAAGCGACCCAGACGCCCGTGTCCAATACGACTCGCGAGCGCTATCACGAAATGGTCGAGCGCTGTAAAGAGTACATCCAGGCCGGGGATATCTTCCAGGTGGTCCCTTCGCATCGCTTGAGCCTGCCCATGACGACGGATCCGTTCCCCGTCTATCGGCAGTTGCGCGTGCTCAATCCGTCGCCGTACCTGTTCTTCGTGCGCTGTCAGGACCACGTGGTTCTGGGTTCATCGCCGGAGATTCTCGTGCGACTCGAAGGGGACGAGATCGAGTTGCGTCCGATCGCCGGAACCCGCGCTCGCGGCGCGACTCCTCAAGAAGACCACGAGCATGAACGCTCGCTTCTCGAAGACCCCAAGGAGTTGGCCGAGCACGTGATGCTGGTCGATCTCGGCCGCAATGACATCGGACGAGTGGCGGAGGTGGGTTCGGTCGTCGTCGACGAATTCAAGGTGATCGAGCGTTACTCGCACGTCATGCACATCGTTTCGAATGTGCGCGGCAAACTCCGTCACGGTCTCGATGCGATCGATCTGTTGCGCGCGACCTTTCCGGCGGGCACGCTCACCGGTGCGCCCAAGGTGCGCGCAATGGAAATCATCGAAGAGATGGAGACCGATCGCCGCGGTCTCTACGGCGGTTGCGTCGGCTACTTCGATCATCACGGCAATATGGATATGTGCATTGCCATCCGCACCCTGCTGGCCAAGGACGGCAAGATTCACGTTCAAGCCGGCGGTGGAGTCGTCGCTGATTCCGATCCGCAGGCGGAGTTCGAGGAAGCTGGCCACAAGGCGGGTGCGCCGCTGCGCGCGGTCCTGCTGGCCGGCCGGGGAAAGTGAAGATGCGCCTTCTCGTAATCGACAACTACGACTCCTTCACCTACAACCTGGTCCAGTACCTGGGTGAACTCGGTGCGGACTGCGACGTGGTGCGCAATGACAAGATAGGCGTGGAGCAGGTCGGGGAGCGCGACGCCGAGGCCATCATCATCTCGCCCGGCCCGTGCACTCCGAAGGAAGCGGGCATCAGCGTCGAAACCGTCAAGCGGTACGCGGGGCGTCTGCCGATCCTGGGCGTGTGTCTCGGGCACCAGTCGATCGCGGTGGCCTATGGCGGACGCGTGGTGGCGGCCAAGCACCTGATGCACGGCAAGACCTCGATGGTGAGCCACGACGGACGCGGGATCTTCGAGGGGCTGCCCAATCCGTTTGAGGCGACCCGCTATCACTCACTGGCCGTCGCGGATCTGCCCGACGAACTGATCGTCACCGCGCACACCGAAGACGGCGAGATCATGGCTGTGCGGCATGTGCGAGATATCGTGATCGGGGTGCAATTCCATCCCGAATCGATTCTGACCGGCCAGGGCAAGGCATTGCTTGCCGGTTTTCTACGCGTTGCGGGTTTGACGGAGCGCGCGGCGTGATTCGGGAAGTACTCGAGCGCGTGATTTCGGGAAACGAGATTCCGCGCGCAGAGATGCGCGCTCTGATCGTCGCCGTGATGAACGGAGAGGGCGACGATCTGGAGATTGCCGGACTGCTTGCGGCCTTGCGAACCCGCGGTGAGACCGTCGATGAAGTCACGGGCGCGGCCCAGGCGATGCGTGAACTGGCCGTTTCCCTCCCGCCAGCTCCGGAGGGCGCGATCGACACGTGCGGTACCGGAGGGGACGGTTCCAATAGTTTCAACATCTCCACGGTTTCGGCTCTCGTCGTTGCCGGGTTGGGTGTGCCGGTCGCCAAACACGGCAATCGGGCTGCGAGCAGCAAGTGTGGAAGCGCTGAAGTCCTCGAGGCGCTCGGAGTGCGTCTGGATACGGCCCCCGAGCGCATGGCCGAATGCGTGCGCGAAGTCGGAATCGGCTTTCTGTTCGCCCGCGCCTGTCATCCCGCCATGGCCCGGGTCGGACCGATCCGCGCGAAGCTCGGCGTGCGCACGATCTTCAATCGTCTCGGCCCACTGACCAATCCCATGGGTGTGAAGCGACAGCTCGTCGGCGTTGCCGATGCGTCCCTGCTCGAACCCACGCTCGCCGCGCTAGTCGAACTAGGCGCGGAGGTGGTCTGGGTGGTGCACGGGGAAGACGGGTTGGATGAGATTTCGCTCAACGCCCCGACCCACGTGCATCGCTACGATACGGGGGAGCACATCGTCGCTTCCATCCGTCCGGGCGAGATTTTCCCGGCGGCGTCTGCATCGGATCTCGAAGGCGGAGATGCCCTGGAGAATGCCGAGATCGCGCGCAGCATTCTGGGCGGAGAACGAGGGCCACGGCGCAATGTCGTGTTGCTGAACGCCGGCGCCGCGCTTTGTGTGGCGGGTCGGGCTGTCGAACTGCCTGAAGGAGCGAGGCTGGCGGCCGAGTCGATCGATCAGGGCAGGGCGCGGGGCGTTCTGGAACGCTTCGTCGCGTTCACGCAAGCGGCGCAATGACGATCCTCGATGAAATCCTCGAGCGAAAGGCTCAGGAGGTCGCTGCACTGCGCCGCGATGAGGGCCTGTCTGCCATGCGCGAGCGAGCTGAAGCGGCGCCTCCGGCACGCGCTTTCGAGAACGCTCTTCGCGACAGCGAGGCACCGCGCGTGATCTCCGAGTTCAAACGGGCTTCCCCTTCGAAGGGTGAGATCCGCGCAGGAGCGGATTCGGCCGAGATCGCAAAGGCCTACGAAGCGGCCGGGGCGGCAGCCCTTTCGGTACTCACCGACACGGCATTCTTCCAGGGCAACCTCTCGGACTTGAAGGCAGCGCGGGGTGCGTGCTCGCTGCCCGTGTTGCGCAAGGATTTCACGGTCGACGCGATACAGATCTTTGAAGCTCGTGCCGCGAACGCGGATGCCGTCTTGCTGATCGTGGCGGCACTCGACGATTCCAGGCTCGCCGATCTGTACCAGACTGCGCGCGAAATCGGGCTCGACGTACTCGTCGAAGTCCACGACCGGACGGAACTCGAGCGGGCGGTGCGCCTCGACGCACGCATCGTGGGTGTGAACAATCGCGACCTGCGCAGTTTTTCCACGGATATCGCAGTGACACGAGAACTCCTGCCGCATCTCGGTGGCCGCACGATCGTGAGTGAGAGCGGACTGTCCGACGCGACGACTCTGCGGGAACTCCAATCCGAAGGGGTGCACGCATTCCTGGTCGGCGAGGCGTTGATGAAGCAGCCGGATCCAGGAATGGCGCTGGCGAAGTTGAGAGGAATGGCATGATCCAGGTCAAGGTCTGCGGAATTACCCGAGTGGAGGACGCCCAAGCTGCGGTCGAAGCCGGAGTTGACGCGATCGGCTTGAACTTCGTGGACGGTACGCCTCGCGCACTGGATCTCGAGACCGCACGCGCGATCAGTGCAGCGGTCGCGGGTCGTGTCGTGCGTGTCGGCGTGTTTCAGGATGCGCCCGTCGAACGAGTGGCCGAGCTGGTCGAAGAAGTGGGCCTCGACGTGGTGCAACTGCACGGCGATGAGTCGCCAGATTACGTGGGGAAGCTTCCGTTTCCGGTCATCAAGGTGCTCGCGGCGCAGGACGGTGTCGAGGAGCTCGCCGATCGCTACCCGCGCATCGACCTGATGCTCGATCATCCCTCCGGGGGAGGGAGTGGTGAATCCTGGGATTACACGCGGGCGCGTTCGTTGGAATCCAGGGGCCGGCGAGTCTGGATCGCAGGAGGACTCGCCGCGGACAACGTCGAGGACGCGGCGAGAAGCGCCCTGCCGCACGGTGTCGATGCTTCGTCGCGACTCGAGTCGGCTCCGGGCCGCAAGGACCGGAAAGCCGTCCGGGAGTTCGTCGCGCTAGCGCACTCCGTCGAGTCCGAACGCGATCGTCCGGATCCGCGCGGCTATTTCGGAATCTTCGGCGGGCGCTATGTGCCAGAGACCCTGGTCCCGGCTACGGAGCAGTTGACCGACGCGTACGAAGCGTTGCGCGAAGATCCGAGCTTCTGGCAAGAACTCGCCGCCGAGCGCAAGGAATACGTCGGACGACCCACGCCGTTGTACTTCGCGCGGCGTATCAGCGAGGACCTCGGTTGCCGGGTCTATTTCAAACGCGACGAACTTGCCCACACCGGCGCGCACAAGATCAATAACGCGATTGGCCAGGCGCTGATTGCAAAGCGTATGGGCAAGACGCGCATCATCGCGGAGACGGGTGCCGGTCAGCACGGTGTGGCAACTGCGACTGCGTGCGCGCGCTACGGCCTGCAATGTGAAGTCTTCATGGGTGAAGAAGACACGCGTCGGCAGGCCCTGAATGTATTCCGCATGGAATTGCTCGGGGCCAAGGTCCACGCGGTCACGTCGGGCACACGCACGCTCAAGGACGCGATGAGTGAAGCCCTGCGTGACTGGGCTACGAATGTACTCGACACCTACTATCTGATCGGGTCCGCTGCTGGACCTCACCCGTACCCGCTTCTGGTTCGAGATCTTCAGGCGATCATCGGACAGGAGGCGCGTGAACAGATTCTGGCGGCAGAAGGGCGCTTGCCCGATTACCTGTACGCCTGTGTGGGCGGAGGCAGTAACGCAATCGGGCTTTTCCATCCGTTCTTTGGCGATGAGGGCGTGAAGATGATCGGCGTCGAAGCGGCTGGTGAGGGCATGCAGAAGGGGCGGCATAGCGCACCGCTTACGGCGGGAAGCCCCGGAGTCCTGCACGGAAGCATGTCCTATCTGCTTCAGGATGACTCCGGCCAGGTCTTTCCCGCACATTCCATCTCGGCGGGTCTGGACTACCCGGGCGTGGGTCCGGAGCACTCGTTGTACAAGGATTCAGGTCGCGCCATCTATTCCGCTGCGACCGACGACGAGGCACTCGACGCTTTCGTCTACTTATCGCAGAAGGAGGGCATCATTCCCGCCTTCGAGCCGTCGCATGCGATCGCTGAGTTGCGCAAACGC
This sequence comes from bacterium, assembly GCA_024226335.1. Taxonomy (NCBI): domain Bacteria; species bacterium. Next base: position 42,920 of record JAAELY010000269.1, on the reverse strand, counting down.
GCGGCGGACTACGGCGAGGACACCCTCGTGATCGTAAACCTGTGCGGACGCGGGGACAAAGACGTAGCCGAAGCTCGCCTGCTGCTGGAGAAGCGCCGATGAATCGCATCGATGCCGTGTTCGAGCGGACCCGGGCCGAAAATCGCGCGGCACTGATCGTCTTCGTGACGGCCGGTGATCCGGATCTCGAGACCACAGAAGAGTTGATCCCCGAACTCGCCGCCGCCGGCGCTGATATAGTCGAACTCGGCGTCCCTCATAGCGACCCGATTGCGGAGGGGCCGACCATCCAGGCGTCCTCGGCGCGTGCGGTCGCTGCGGGCACGACTCTGGCGGGCGTCCTGGCGATGTGCGCGCGCGTGCGCAAACTCACCGACGTACCGCTTGTCGCGATGGGTTACCTGAACAATGTGCTGGCCCGCGGAGAGGACCAGACAGTGGCGGAGTGCGCGGCTTCCGGGATCGACGGACTGATCATCGTGGATGCGCCTCACGAGGAGGGTGCCGATCTGAGCCGCGCTTGCGAGGCGAAGGACGTGCATCGCATCCTGTTGATCGCACCGACCAGCACGCCCGAGCGAGTCGTGCAGATCGCGTCGCTGAGTCGCGGCTTCGTGTATTGCGTGTCGACCACGGGTGTGACCGGTGCGCGCAACGAACTGCCGCCCGACCTCGCGCATCTCGTCGCCAAGGTCCGACGGGTGACGGACGCGCCCGTCTGCGTGGGCTTCGGGATCTCGACGCCCGAGCATGCTGTCGATGTCGCTCGTATGTGCGATGGAGTGATCGTCGGTAGTGCGCTGGTGAGTCGAATTGCGGCTGCGAAGGATCGCGCCGAGGCGATCGCTTCTGCGAGCGGGTTCGTGCGCTCTCTCAGTGAGGCGATGAGGTCGGCGAAGCGTTGAGCCAGGTCTCGTATAGTTCGCGCACCTGCCTGTCGGTCTTCTCCCAGTCCACACTATTGTCGATGATCACGTCGCTCAAGGCCCGCTTTTCCTCGATCGAGAGCTGCGAACGGATGCGCGCGAGCGCATCTTTTTCGGGCAAGCCGTCGCGTTCCATGACGCGCCGGAGTTGTTGTTCCTCGCGCGCGTAGACCAGAACGATCTCGTCAAAGGGGAGCAGCGCACCGCTGCCGCGTCCGGCCTGTTTGCCTTCGAGCAGCAGCGGGATGTCGATCACGATCACCTGCACCTCGGCGCTGCGGTGCCGTTGAATTCGACGGTCGAATTCCCCGAACACGAGCGGGTGGATGATGCCGTTGAGCACCTGGCGAGCCTCGGGGTCGCTAAAGACCAGGTCTCCGAGCTTTGCGCGATCGAGTTCTCCAGCCGCTGTCAGATAGGTGTTGCCAAAGTGCTCGGCGATGGCCAGCAGTCCAGCGCCTCCCGGAGCCTGGAGTTCGCGCACGATCAGGTCGGAACACTCGATCGCCGCACCCAGTTCTTCGAGCAGCTTCGCGACGCGCGATTTGCCCGTTCCGATGCCTCCGGTCAGGCCGATCAAGCGGCTGCTAGATCTTCTTTCGCTCATGGGCCGCAGTATAACCAGTCCAATCTGCTCCGAGTCCGGGTCATCCCGTAAGGCGCTGTGATCATTGAGAAATATTGGCAATGCCGGACCTCTGGGGTATCATCGGCGCGCTTCGAAGGGCGGTAACGTGAGCGATGTGGAAAAACCGATTGGCGAAATGCGGGAGCGGATCGATCGCATCGACGATCAGATCCTCGATCTGCTCAACCAGCGAGCGGGCTGCAATGCCGAAATCGGCCGTCTCAAGGCGGCCGACGATTCCACGCCGTTCGTCCCCGGACGCGAACTCGACATCTTCGAGCGTCTCGAACGGCAGAATCCGGGGCCGTTTCCCTCGGATGCGATCCGCAACGTCTTTCGCGAGATCATCTCCGCATCGATCTCGCTACAGCGCGGCGTGAGCGTCGCCTACCTGGGGCCACCGGCCACCTACACCCATCAGGCCGCGATCCAGCAATTTGGCAGGATGGCCGAACTCCTGCCGGCCGCGACGACTGCCGAGATCTTCGAGCAGGTCGAGAACGACACCGCCGAGTTCGGTGTGGTGCCGGTCGAGAACTCCAATGAAGGCGTGGTGAGCCACACACTCGATCTCTTCGTCGAGTCTCCGGTGACCATTTGCGCTGAGATCCACGTTGCGATCCACCACGATCTGCTCTCGAAGAGCGGCGACCTGCACAAGATCAAGACCGTCCGCTCGCACCCCCAGGGGCTGGCGCAATGTCGCGGTTGGCTGGCCTTGAATATGCCCAACGCGACGCAGGAGTCTTCGCCCTCGACCGCGTTCGCGGCGGAGCAGGCGGCGCGGGACGATACGAGTGCCGCGATCGCGAGTTCACTTGCTGCGGGTCTGTACGGACTCGAGTCGGTGCAATCGGGTATCGAAGACAACCCGAACAACACGACGCGCTTCCTGGTGATCAGCAAGACGCCGCCGAAGCGCAGCGAACGCGACATCACTTCCCTGCTGTTCTCCATCAAGCGCGATCTTTCCGGTGCCCTGTACAAGGCGCTCGAACCGTTTGCGGAGCACGATGTGAATCTGACGCGCATCGAGTCGAGGCCGACGAAAGCGCGGGCCTGGGAATACGTGTTCTTCTGTGACTTCGAAGGTCACGTCGACGACGAGCGTGTCGGAGCAGCGATCGAATCGCTGCGCCCGCGTTGTGATTTCGTGAAAGTGCTTGGCAGCTATCCGCAGGCGGAGACGTTGGTATGAAGTTGAAAGAACTCGTGAATCCGCATATTCGCGATCTCGATCCCTACCAACCCGGCAAACCGATCGACGAACTCGAACGCGAGCTCGGCATCGCGGATTCGATCAAGCTCGCTTCGAACGAGTCCCCACTTGGGCCCTCGTTGCGCGCGGTCGAAGCACTGCACGCGACGACGGAGGAGCTCAATCGCTACCCGGATGGTTCTTGTTTTCACCTGCGCGAAGCGCTCGCGACGAAACTCGGTGTGACGGGAGATTCGCTCACCTTCGGCTGTGGTTCGGATGAACTCCTCGAGGTGCTGGCCAAGTGCTTCGTTGCACCGGGCGACGAGATTGTATTTGCCTGGCCGAGTTTTGCGATGTACCCGATCGTGGCGCAGGGAATGGGCGCGGTCTCCGTCCCGGTCCCGACCGACGCCGAATACAAAAGCGATGTCGGCGCGTTGCTCGCTGCGGTCACCGACAAGACGAAGTTGCTGTTTTTGGCGAACCCAAACAATCCTACCGGCACCTCGATCGGCGAGGCCGAGTTTTCGCGTCTCGTCGACGAGTTGCCGGAACACGTCGTGTTGGTCGCGGACGAGGCCTATCTGGAGTACGTGCGCCGTCCCGACTTCCCCGACACGCTCAAAGCGATTGCGCGGCGAACGACGCTCGTCTCGTTGCGAACGTTTTCGAAGATCTACGGACTGGCGGGCTTGCGCATTGGCTATGTCGTTGGCGATCCGGAACTCATTTCCTATCTCGAGCGCGCGCGCCATCCCTTCAACGTGAACAGCCTGGCGCAGGCTGCGGCGATCGGTGCCCTGAGCGATGTGGAACACGTGGCCCGGGTTCGCGAGTTGACCCACGCCGGTATCGATGCTCTCGCGGCTGGTTTGGAGCGACTCGGATTGAGCTGCACGCCGAGCGATGCGAACTTTCTGCTGGTCGATGTCGGAGACGATGCCGGCGCGGTCTATCAGGGGCTGCTTCGCCATGGCGTGATCACCCGGCCGATGGCGGGCTTCGGCTTGAAGCGACATCTGCGCGTGACCGTCGGTCTGCCCGAAGAGAACGAGCGCTTTCTCAGCGCGCTCGAAGCCGAGATTCGCGCTTGAGCGGAACCCGTTCGCAGCCTTTATTCGAGCGCGTGGCCGTGGTCGGCATGGGGCTGATCGGGGGCTCGGTGGCATTGGCGGCGCGGGATCGCGGTCTGGCTGCGGAGGTTCGAGGGGTCGATCCCGGCCGGGACGCCATCGAGGGCTTTGAGATCGTGCCTCTTGCCGAAGCCGCCGCCTGGGCCGATCTGATCGTACTGGCGATTCCCGTCGAGCAACTCGACCCGGTATTGAAGGATCTGGACCCCCATCTAGGGGAAGCGACGCTGATCACGGATACGGCCAGCGTGAAGGTGCCTACGGCCGAGGCCGCTCGGCGCTGCCTGCGGCATCCGGAGAGGTGTGTGGGAGCGCACCCGATGGCGGGGAGTCACGAGGCTGGATTTGGCGCAGCCCGGGCGGATCTGTTGCAAGATGCTCCCTGCATCATCACCGTGAGCGGGCCCGAACCCCCTGAAATTGTGGACCGAATCGAGCAATTCTGGCAGGGTTTAGGCACATTTACGGTCCGGAAGACACCTGAGGAGCACGACGCTCTCACCGCGGTTCTCTCTCATGCGCCGCACGTGATAGCCTTCGCATTCGCTCAGGGGCTGCCCGGAGAAGAGGGGCTTCGCCTCGCGGGTCCGGGGTTGCGCGATTTCATCCGCATCGCACGCGCCAACCCCAAGCTGTGGTGCGAGATTTTGCTCATGAATCGTAGCCGGGTAACCGAAGAAATTGCCCGGTTTGAAAAGAATTTGGGACTGATCGTCGACGCCTTGGGGCGAGAAGATCGGGCAGTGCTGGAAGAAGTACTGCAAAACGCCCAGGCGAGCCTGGAAAGGCTAGAACGAACAGGAGACCGACAAAGGTAGTATGGCCGACGAAGTGCAAACCGCAGAACCGACGAATACACCGCCCGCAGTGATCGATGAGGAGAGCTTTGCCGATCTCTTCGAGAACAGCGCCACTTTGGTCAAAGAAGGACAGGTGGTAGAGGGCACCGTGCTCAGTGTGGATCCCGAGCATGTGCTGGTTGACGTCGGGTGCAAATCCGAAGGCATGATCGCTACTTGGGAATTCGCGGACGCGGGCGGGATCGCGCGCATCGAGCCCGGCCAGAAGGTCGAAGTTCTCGTCGAGCGCGCAGAAAACGATGACGGTCTGGTCGTCCTTTCCAAGGAGAAGGCAGATCGCCTGCGAATCTGGGATCAACTCGCCGAAGCGCACGATGACGGAAAGGTCGTCGAGGGCGTGATCAACGGACGCGTCAAGGGAGGCCTTTCGGTCAACCTGGACGGCGTCAAGGCATTCCTGCCCGGCAGCCAGGTAGATCTTCGACCGGTGCGAAATCTCGACCGTATGATTGGTGAGACGCACAAGTTCAAGATCATCAAGTTCAACAAACGCCGCGGCAATATCGTTCTGTCGCGCCGGGCGTTGCTCGAGACCGAACGCCAGTCGCTGCGCGACAAGACGCTCGATATTCTTCAGGAAGGCCTGGTCGTCGAGGGGATCGTCAAGAACATCACCGACTACGGTGCGTTCATCGATCTGGGCGGCATCGACGGTCTATTGCACATCACCGACATGTCGTGGGGTCGCATCGCGCATCCCTCTGAACTGTTCCAGGTAGGCGATCAGGTTCGCGTGCGCGTTCTGAAGTTCGACGGGGAGAGCGAGCGGGTCAGCCTGGGCCTCAAGCAGACCCAGCCCGATCCGTGGATCAATGTGACCGACCGCTATCCAGTCGGTCTGCGCATCCACGGGAAGGTCGTCTCTCTGGCCGACTACGGCGCATTCGTCGAGTTGGAGCCGGGAATCGAGGGTCTGATCCACATCTCCGAGATGAGCTGGACCAAGCGCGTGAAGCACCCCTCGAAGGTGGTGGCGATCGGCGACGAAGTCGATGTGCTCGTGCTCGAGGTCGACGAGGGCAATCGCAAGGTTTCGCTCGGCATGAAGCAGATCGAGCCGAATCCGTGGTCGCTCCTCGAAGAGCGTTATCCGGCGGGTATGCGGGTCAAGGGTGTGGTTCGCAACGTCACCAACTTCGGCGTCTTCCTCGGAATCGAGGACGGCATCGACGGTCTCGTGCACGTTTCCGATATCTCGTGGACGCAAAAAGTCCGCGACCCGAAGGATCTGTACAAGAAGGGCGACGAGGTTGAAGCCGTCGTGCTCAAGGTCGATACCGAAGGCGAGAAATTCTCCCTGGGTATCAAGCAAATCGAGCGGAATCCGTGGGAGGACATGCCCACGAAGTATCCGATCGGCACCAAGATCAAGGGCAAGGCCACCAGCATTGCCGACTTCGGTGTGTTCGTGGAGATCGAAGAAGGTATTGAAGGTCTGGTCTACTCCTCCGAGGTTGGCCAGGACGTCGAGAATATTCGCGACGTCGTAAAGGAGGGGGACGAGGTCGAGGCGCTGATCGTGCGAGTCGATGCTGCGGAGCAGAAGATCGCCTTGTCGATGCGCGCCATTCACGACCGCGAAGAGCGCGAGGCCATCAAGCGCGTTGCACAGCAATCGCGCACTCAGACGGCCACGCTGGGTGACCTGCTGACGCAGGCGGACCGAAATCGCCTCGCCGGTGATTCGCCGGATGACGAGGAGTAGGGGCGGAGGGCGGAGAAGCCCGAAGCGATCTGTGGGGGAGTTCTCGGGATGACGAAGAGCGATCTGATCGAACGCGTAGCGGCGCAGGTACCCTTGATCTCCAAGAAGGATACCGAGACCGTCGTCAATACGATTTTCGACTGCATGACCGACTCCCTGCGTCAGGGAGACCGGATCGAGATCCGTGGCTTTGGCAGCTTCCAGATCAAAGTGCGCGAGGCGCGCGAAGGTCGGAACCCGAAGACCGGTCAGGAAGTGAAGATTCCTGCCAAGCGCACGCCGTTCTTCAAGGTGGGTAAAGAGCTCAAGGAACGGATCGAGAGCAAGCGCAGGCAAGAGAGCACCGAGCCGGGCCACGCGAGCTCCGTTTCCTGAGCGTGAGCGATAGCAGGCCCCTCTGGGCTCCGTGGCGGATGGAGTACATCGAGTCCGCGAAGGGGCCCCGGGGCTGCATCTTCTGCACGACAGCGGATGACACGCCATCTTCGGCGTCTGGTGATGGGCCGTCTTCGGCGTCCGCAGCCGAGCGGCTGATCCTGCACCGCGGTGAGCGCTCCATCGTGCTGCTCAACCGCTACCCGTACGCGGCGGGCCATCTCATGGTGGCGCCACATCTTCACTGCGGCGAGATCGAGCGGGTCGACGCAGCGAGCTTGTCTGAACTCATGGCTCGCATCGCCGATACAGCCCGGATTTTGCGAAAGACGTATGATTGTGAAGGTATGAACATCGGTGCGAATCTGGGCGCCGCGGGCGGCGCGGGTTTTGCGGAGCATCTTCACTTTCACGTCGTTCCACGCTGGAACGGAGATACAAACTTCATGACGGCACTCGGAGAGGTTCGCGTCATTCCAGAACACCTCGAGCGAACCTACGAGCGGTTGTTGCCCCAGTTTCAGGAGCTTTCCAAGTCGTGAAAATCTGGACCACATTCATACTTCTGGCTCTCGTGATCGTCGGCGTGAGCGTGTTCGTAAGCCGCAATCCAGCCGAGGTGCCCGTCGATCTGGGTTTTCATATCATCGAGGGCGCTCCGCTCTGGATGTCATTGCTCGGTTCAGCCCTGCTCGGTGCGGCACTCACCGTCGGGGTCTTTACCTGGCCACTCGTTTCGATGCGCCTGCAGGTGCGTCGCTCGGGCAAGCAGGTGACGAAGTTGGAGCAGGAAGTTCACGGTCTGCGAACGCTACCGCTCAACGACGAGGCGACCGAGAAGCAGGCCGGCGAGGTCTAGCGGGCGATGGCGTTCGGTTTCCGGCGACGAAAGCGGCGCTCGGCTCCGGGCACCGCGACCTCGCAGATGCGAACCGCGTTGCATCTGGTGCTGGCGGGAGACCTGCCCGCCGCTGAAGGTGCACTGGCCGAAGCCGCCCGTCTGGATTCTTCATCGTCGGACGTGTACATGGCCTTGGCCAATCTGTACCGGGCGCGGGGTGAAGTCGGTCGCGCCATCCAGGTCCATCAGAACCTGCTTCTGCAGCATGACCTTTCCGAGCAGATGAGATTCGAAGCGCTCCTGGGCCTGGCACTCGATTTTCGCAGCGGTGGCTTCTTGAAGCGTGCGGCTGCATCGTTTGGCGAACTGCTCGAAGTAGATCCGAACAATCTGCAGGCTTTGCGCGAACTGGAGCGGATTCACGTGGAGACGGGTGCGTGGGAAGAAGCCTTGCAGATTCGCAAGCGAATCGGGCGTCGCGACAAGCGGACGCCTGCGACGCTGGCGCACCTCTGGGTGGGTATCGGGCGCGAGAAGGTCCAGCAGGGCGAAGAATCGGAGGCGCGAAAGGCGTTCAAGCGCTCACTGGGCCAGGACAAGAGCTGCGCTGAAGCGTATGTGGAACTCGGTGACCAGCGCATGCGTGAGAACAAGCCGGCCAAGGCCATCGGCTTCTGGAAGCGCACCCTGTCCATGCACCCGATGATCGGCATGATCTTGTATCCGCGCTTGTGGGATGCGTTTGGAAGTGCCGGAGATCTTGCGGGTCTGGAAAAACTTCTGCTCGAGCAGCGCAAGGCGGTTCCCGACGACCGCGAGGTTGTCGTCTGGCTGGCGCGTTGCATGATCGAACAGAAGCGCAGCGACGATGCGATTGCGTTGTTGCGCGGCGAGATCGAGAGTCGACAAGATGCGCTCGCGGCGTCTGCGGAGCTGGGACGCGTGCTCTTGGCTGAACAACGCGAAGGGGAGGCTCTGAAGGCTTTCGAGGAGCTCCTGGATCGCATGCCGATAGACCGGCGCAAGCTCCAGTGCTTCAACTGCGGTACTCAAGATACGGAGCTGCACTGGCGCTGCCCGCAGTGCGGCGAATGGGACAGCTTCGTCTGACCCGTCTTCACGCTTCGGTATCGAGTCGTCATTCCGTCCCCTCCCCCGCCCCTTCTTCCTCACTCGTGACCTGTTGCGAGATGCGGGCTAGCCTTCTACCGGTCCTTGGATCCGGACGGCGACTGACGCCTGGCCGAAGATCGGGAGACGGAAAGCCCGAGGAAATCGAGAAGAAGGCGAGAGGGAAGGGGAGAGTTCTTGATTCGCTGGGGTTGCTGGCTGAGCCAGATCGGGAGCCGAGAGTTCTGCGCTCCCTTGCTCGTGCGGGTTGGGTTTCTGCTGTTCATCGCGGTTCTGCCATCTGTTTCGAGCGCGCTCGACCCGCCTGAACGCAGGGCCCGCGGCGCGACGTCTACCGTCCAGCCCGTCCAGCGGCTCGCGCCCGGGCAACGTGCGTTGCCGATGTGGGAGGTCACCCGATTTGACCACCCCGACAGCGTTCTCTACGTGATCGCCGAATTGGATTATGGACGTCAGCCCGTCACTGAACTTCCCTCAGCGATCGAGCGAGTCTTCGACTCCGCCGATACCTTGATTGTTTCCGTCGACGATCTGCGCCCCGGATTCGCAGAGCGCGTTGCCAGCGCGGTGGACAGGAATCGCTGGCTTCGGCGCAAGAAGCTGCCGGATCTACTCGATGAGTCGACTCACGCGGGGCTTCGCAGCCTGTTGGTGGGAGCGGGCCAGGAAGGAGATTCCCTCGATTCGTTCCGTCCGTGGTATGCCCAGGGGTGGGTGGAGTGGACTTTCTGCGAAGGTCGCGGCTTCGACGAACAGTATTCGTTGCACCGTGAGCTACTGGCGCGCGCGGTATCAAGACGATCGTCGAGATCGAAGATCTGGAAGAGCGTTATGCCAGGGTCGGTGAGTTAGGCGATCAGACTTCGGTCGCGCTTCTGCGCTTCACGATCGAGAATCGGAAACGGCTCTCGCGCATGCCTGTGGTATTCGAAGAGGCCGTCACCAGTGGTGATCTGTCGGCTGCCGAAGACCTGGTCGCTCGCTTGCGGCGCCGCGAAAGCTCCTTCGATCGCTCCTGGGAGCAGCTGGTGGATGGACTCGCCGCACGCTACGCGGAGCGTCTCTTCGTGCTCTCGGACTCACCCGGGATGCAACTGGCTCTCTTGCCTGTGGGCGCGATGCTGGGTGCCGAAGGGGTTCCCGCGCGGCTTGCAAGACGCGGACTGGACGTGCGCCGCGTTGTAGTGGAAGCGCCAACTCGATCGCCAGAGCGACGGACGGTGTTGCCGTCGACCGGTCCAGTCATCGGCGCGCCGACGCAAGCGGGTGAAGATCCCGGGCATTCAAATCCTCTTGAAGTGCGTCGAGGCCGCGACGCGCGCCTGCAGAACCGGGCGTCGCTCGTAGCAGAGGACTCGAACGCGCATGTGCCAGCTCGAGTTTCGTCCTCCTCCCACACCGATACTCTGGAGTTCAGGCGTTTTGCGCCAGTGGGGAGCGACGGCGTTTTTCCCGACGCGATCAGCGCGCTCGGATGTCCCCCCTGTGTCGTGGTTTCGATGGATCACCCCGAGTGGGAGAGCGCCGTCGCCCAGGAGACTCCGGTGTTTGCTCTCGATCGCAGCGACGTCAGCGAGGCGTTGCTTCTGGACGAGGTCGCCCCGGCTTCGCTCGAATCGAATCGCTTCGCTCTGATCCTGGTGATCGCCGAGCACGCGCGCCCCAGAATCGCTTCGCACGCAATCGACTCGAACGGGGCTGAGGGGGTCGAAGAGGGGGTCGAAGAGGGAGTCGAAGAGGGAGTCGAATTCCTGGCGGCGTCGCTATCGGGTCAGACCCGAGCCTACAGGGCCTTGATTCACTCGCGGGGCATCAGCTTGAGCCTGCCCACCCGCAAAGAAGCGCTCGCAGTGGCCGCCCGGCTCGGCCTGTCGCCATCCTCTCGCAGCTCGGGCGCGATTCCAGCACGAGCCGCTGGGCGCTGAGCGACTGCAACCTCGTGTCTTCCCTCTGCAGCACTCAGGCTGCGCTCGACACTGCTCGGGCGGGATCTGCTAGCGTCCTGGCGTGGCATGCGGATTGCTATAGAAAGGCTCTAGTGACCGGAAGAAGCACGATTCTGGCGCTATGCGCACTCGCGCTGTGTTTGACACTGCCCGGTAGCGCGTGGGCACAGGATCTGGATCAACGAATTCCGGTGAAACCTGGAGGCTCGTTGCAATTGGATCTGGACATGGGCGAAGAGGCGCGCGCGGATCGGGTCAGTCTCGAGGTCCGTTCCCACGATGCCGACGAGGTGTACGCCGTCGCTGACCTCACGGGCCTGGGGGCCTCCACCGTCATGTTCCGCGTCGAGCAGGACGGGAACAACGTCCGGATCTACGGACGTGCGGGCGGGTTGATGTCCTGGTTGTTCGGGGGGCCCACCGTCGCGGTCCGGGTCTGGGTACCGCGCGACTTCTCGCTCGATCTTCGTTCGGCCTCGGGACCGATCCGGATCGAGGACGTGCACGGTTCGGTCCGCGCTCGCACGACCGATGCTTCGATCGAGGTTCGCGGTACGGTGGGCGATCTACAACTCCGTACGGGTACTGGCGATGTGCGGGTCGACGAGGCGAAGGGCGACGCGCTGATTCGCGCGACGCAGGGTTCGATCGAACTCGAGTGGGTCGACGGAAATGTCGAAGCGCGCAATGGGATTGGCAACATCTCCCTGCGTCACGTCAACGGCGAAGTCAAGCTCCGAACAGATGAAGGCGAGCTTCAGTTGCGCGAGGTTCGGGGGCCCGTCCACGCGGTGACCGAGCGCGGCGCAGTCTACGTGCTGTTTTCGGCGGAACCGGCGGGCAAGATCGATACCAGGCGGGGTTCGATCGTGGTGGCCTTTCCCGATCACGCCGGAGCCCAACTCGACGCGCAGGCGCGGGAAGGCAGCGTTGAGCTGGCTCCCGGACTGGTCAAGCGCCGCTCGAAAAAGGCCAGCGATCGCTACCTCGGGCCGATCAACGGTGGCGGTCCTCTGCTTCGGGTATACACGGCGCGCGGAACGATCCGCGTGGGCCGGCGTTAGGAGGGCGATATGAAACACGCACTTATCGCAGCTAGCCTGTTGGTTCTTTCGATCCCGGCGATCTCTTTCGCCGACGAGTTGAACAAGAGCGTGCCCGTACAGTCCGGGGGAAAGCTCGACGTCAACCTGAGTTCGGGCTCGATCGAGATCGAAACCCACTCGGAGGAAGAGGTTCGTGTCGAGACCAGCGCGACCGGCGTGGGTTCGGCCCGTGCAGAGTTCGAGCTGACCAGCGACGGCAAGGATTCGAAACTACGCGGTAGCTCGGGTGGTTGGTTTCAGTGGTTCGGCGGAACACGGGTTCGCGTGCGGATTCGCGTGCCGGAGAGGTATTCCGTCGACGCGCGCACTTCGGGTGGCCACATCGAGGTCGAAGAACTCGGCGGGAGCGCCGAGTTGCGCACCGGCGGTGGCAACGTCGACGTCCAGAACGTGCTCGGGTCCGTCGAGATCCGTACTTCGGGCGGCACGGTTCAGGTTGCGGACGTGGTAGGGGATCTGGACGCGCGCACGTCTGGGGGGCGGGTCAGCGTTTCGCAGGTGACTGGCAGAATCGATGTGCGCAGCTCGGGTGGAAGTCTGCGGATTCACGAGGTGGGCGGCCCGGTCTTTGCCAAGACCAGCGGTGGTTCGGTGTCCGTGCGCTTCAACGCGCAGCCCGAAGGCGAGATCGTGACTTCCGGAGGCAGCATCGAGGTCCGCGTCGAATCAGAGGCGCATTTCGATCTGGAAGCCCGGACCAGCGCCGGCCGAGTTTCGGTCGACGACGAGTTCGATCTGCACGGGGAGGTGCGCCGAGGCCGTATCGAAGGTCATGTGAACGGCGGAGGGCCCTTGCTGGAACTCAAGACCTCTGGGGGTTCGGTGCGCGTCGAAGCCGACTGATGTGCGATTCCCGCCCTTTCGGCGGACAGGCGGACAGGCGGTTCAGGAAACTCCGTCGTGGGCGCGGATGACTTCGTCGGGGGCCTGGACCAACTCGATCAGGACTCCCTGCCCGGACAGAGGGAACTCGTCATTTCCTTTCGGGTGGATGAAGCAGACGTCGTACCCCGAGGCTCCCTGACGGATCCCGCCGGGAGCGAAGCGCATTCCCTGATCGCTCAGCCAATCGACGGCTGCGGCCAGGTCATCGACCCACAATCCGACGTGGTTCAGGGGCGGCTCGTGGACCTTGGGCCGCGCCTCTGCGTCGATCGGTTGCATGAGATCGACTTCGACCTTGAACGCTCCTGCACCGGTTGTGGCGATGTCCTCGTCGACGTTCTCCGATTCCAAGCGTTTGTTCCCGGTCAGACTCAGGCCGAAGAGGTCGATCCAAAGGTGAACCAGTGCAGCCTTGTCAGTCGAGCCGACGGCGATCTGTTGCAGTCCGAGAATGCGAAACGGGCGATCTGTCACGTGTCCCTCCGATCAAGCGGTTGCCAGGGTACCCGCTCGGCGGCGCGGTTTCGAGGCGGAGGCTTCCGCCAGGTGGAGGATCAGCTCCTCTGTCTGCTCCCAGCCCAGGCAGGGATCGGTCAGCGATACCCCGTACTCGAGTCGTGTGTCGGGTCGCCAGTCCTGACGCCCCTCGAAGAGATGGCTTTCGAGCAATACGCCCAATAGCGACGGGTGCGGGCCGTCGGCGGAGACGACCGCTCGACAGACCTGCGCCTGAAGCGCCGGGTCCTTGCCCGAGTTGTCGTGCGAGCAATCGACCAGGATCGGGCGTTCCAGGATCGGGGCACCGGCGAGTTCTCTTACGAGTTCTGCTCCGCGTTCGATGTGTTCGCCGGTGTGGTTGGGGCCTGAGGCGCCGCCGCGCAACACCAGGTGCCCGTTAGGGTTGCCTTCACGGCGCTGCCGTGCCACCCGACCCTCCATGTCGATACCGAGTGATCTGTGAGGACTCCGGGCGGCCTGGATCGCATCTCGAGCGATCTCGAGGGCTCCACCCGTGCCGTTCTTGAAACCCACGGGCATGGCAAGCCCGCTCGCGAGTTCGCGGTGCACCTGGCTCTCGCTCGTACGAGCACCGATCGCGGCCCAGCTCAGCAGATCGCCCAGATAGTGCGGAGTGATCGGGTCGAGCACCTCACTCGCGCAGGGCAGGCCGAGTTCATTGACTTCGGCCAGAATCTGACGGGCCAGCAAGAGGCCGCGCCCGATTTTGCACGATCCGTCGAGATCGGGGTCGTTGAGCAGACCCTTCCAGCCGACCGTGGTGCGCGGTTTTTCGAAGTAGGTACGCATCGCGATGATCAGGCTCTCCCGGGTCGCGCGGGCCAGCTTGGCTAGGCGGTGCGCGTATTCCAGGGCAGATTCGCGGTCGTGGATGGAACAGGGGCCCACGATCACCAGGAGTCGCGGATCGCGACCCCGTAGGGCGGCTTCGATCTCGCGCCGACCGCGTTTCACGACCTGAGCCGTGCGTTTGGAGCCCGCTACCCGCGCCCGCGCCCGGCGAGGCGACGGCAGCGCGTCCTCTCTGTCGGCGAGTTCTGGTTCGATGGCTTCCCGCATGTCGATCTCCTGGTTCTGGCCGGGCCAAAACGGTGTGAAGGCAAAAAAAAGGCCCCGAGAGGTTTCTCCCGGGGCCTTGGATTCGTTTGTGACTCTGACCGGTCCTACACGTCTCCCAGCACCCCGTGGGCGTATGCGCAGCTAAACCAGCCAAAGAACAACTTCATGAGCACATCCTCGCCCACAGAGGGGATCGGAGTCAATGCCCTAGGTAGGCCGCACCGAAACCCAGGCCCTGCAATGCGCACAGCGCCAGCAAGCCAGCGCGGGCGATCCGGTTTTTCGAGCGTGTCCAGAGCAAAGCGCTACCGGCCACCACTGTGATGCTCTCCAGCGCAGCACCCCAGGCGCCGTTGTACGCGGGATCCCAGTAGGACACGGGGCTCGAGAAGCGGAATTCCGAGAACGGCAGGAAATGCCGGTGTCCGTCGTCGTGGTGCAGACCCAGGTCGACCAGGCAGTGCAGGATCACGGCGAGGAAGAAGACCCGCGTCCGCTCCCATCCCTTCCACCAGGCGAGGATCGCCCCGAGAGCCGCCGCCGGAATCGAGTTGAAAAGGTCGAAGAACAGCTGCCAATCGCCGCGGAAATACTCCGTTTCCCAGATCTGGGCCTGTGGATGCTGAAGTACGAAGCTCTGCCAGAAGAAAAACCCGAACATCGCAACGTCGGGCACCAAAGAGCCCGCGGCGATGGCTAGATTCCACTCGCGGCGGGGCCCCTTGCCCAGAGCGGCGAGCCCGAGAATCAGATGGGCCGGGGTGTTCACGACGCGATCGTACCCGAGGAGCCGCTAAGATGAGGTTCGGGGGAGGGGCCACGCATGGCGAAGTCCAGGACGACGACACCCATGATGCAGCAGTACCGCGCGCTCAAGGAGCAGGCGGGCGACGCGGTTCTGCTTTTTCGGATGGGTGATTTCTACGAACTCTTTGCCGAAGACGCGGAGCGGGTGGCGCCGATCCTCGATCTGGTGCTGACGACGCGCGACAAGGACACGACCAATCCCGTGCCGATGTGCGGCATGCCCTTTCACGCGGTCGAGGGCTATATCCGCAAGCTGCTGGCGGCGGGGCACTCGGTGGCCATCGGAGAGCAGACCGAAGACCCCAAGCAGGCAAAAGGCCTGGTGCGTCGCGAAATCGTCGAGGTCGTTACGCCCGGACTGGTGGCGAGCAATGAGCGGCTCGACGGCAGCGGGGCGAACTATCTGGCGGCGGTGCTCTGCGAAGAAGGGCGCTACGGCCTGGCCTACCTGGACGTATCGACCGGAGAGTTCTGCGCCACGGAGACCGAACGCAGGGAAGTCTTCGAAGCGGAACTGGATCGTGTCTCCGCACGCGAGATCGTCGCGCGATCTTCAGAGAAATCTCTTGTAACCCGCGCGCCCGTGAGGGCGACTTCGAGTCTGGACTTCGATCCTGAAAGCGTCGCAAAACGCGTGGGTCGCTTGCCCGAAGGTCTGGATGAAGATGCGACCGACGTCGCGGCCCGAGCGGCGGCTGCGCTCTGGTCGACGGTCGCGAGTCTGCAGCCCGCGGCACTCGATCAATTGACCGGTCTGCGCTTCTACACTGCCGCAGACACTCTTCTGCTCGACGCCTCGACGCGGCGCCATCTCGAGTTGTTTCAGAACCTGCAGGACGGTGGCAAGCGCGGAACCGTTTTCGAACTCCTGGATCGAACGCGCACACCGATGGGCCGACGACGCCTGGCGAACTGGATCGGTGAGCCGCTGATTCAGTTGTCGCGCATTCGCGAACGCCAGGAGCGGATCCGTAGCTGGATGGAGCCCGACAGCCGGCGCCAGGCCCTTTCGGAGGCGTTGCGCGGGGTAGGAGACCTGGAGCGACGCCTGACGCGGGTCGGGTTGCCCGGTACGTCGCCGCGCGATGTCGCGGCGTTGCGGGAGTCGCTTAGCGGTGTGGGACGGGTGCATGAAGTCGAGGCCTTGAGCAACCCGCTGACGGAGATCTGCGCAGAACTCGAGCGCGTGCTGGTCGACGAACCGCCGAATCCGCCGCGCGGTGAACCGTATATCGGCTATATCCGCGACGGCGTCGACGATCAGGTCGATCAGATCCGGAGTGAAGGGGAAGAAGGCAACGCCTACTTCGCCGATCTCGAGTTGCGAGAACGCGAGCGCACGGGCATCCAGACTCTGCGGGTCAAATACAATCGCGTCTTCGGCTACAGCATCGAGGTCGGCAAGGCGAAGGCCGATCTGGTGCCGGAGGAATACCGACGCAAGCAGACGACGGCGAATGCGGAGCGCTTCACCACCGATGAACTCGAGCGCTGGGAGGGTGTCGTGCTTCGCGGCCGCGAGCGGGCGGCCGCCGCGGAGTCCCGGGTGCTCCAGCAAACCCGCGGATTCGTGGGTGAGCGAGTCGAACTGGCTCGGGGAGTGGCGCGCGAGATCGCGGACCTCGATGTGGTTCACTCGCTGGCCCAGGTCGCTCGCGAACGCGACTACGTGTGTCCAGAGGTCGATGACTCGCTGCGGATCGAGGTCGAGGGCGCACGCCATCCGGTCGTCGAGACCTTCGTCCGCGATGGTTTCATCGCCAACGACCTGATCATGGACGCGGACCCGAACGACACCGAAGCCGGTCGTTCGATCATCCTGACGGGTCCGAACATGGCCGGAAAATCGACTCTGCTGCGACAGGTCGGGCTGCTCGTCCTGCTGGCCCAGATGGGAGCCTTCGTGCCGGCGCGGCGCGCGCGCATCGGTCTGGCCGATCGCATCTTCACACGCGTGGGGGCCTCGGACTCGTTGGCGACGGGCGAGAGCACCTTCATGGTCGAGATGCGGGAAACCGCCACCATCCTGAAGGAAGGGAGCGCCCGAAGCCTGGTTCTGCTCGATGAGATCGGGCGCGGGACTTCGACTTTCGACGGACTTTCGATTGCCTGGGCTGTAGCCGAATACCTTCACGATTCCCCGGGGTTGCGTTGTCGAGTCATCTTCGCGACTCACTATCACGAACTGGCGGACCTGGCCCGAACGAAGTCGGGAGTTCGGAACTTTCACTTCAGCTGTGTAGAGAGGGATGGAGAGATCCTCTTCCTGCGGCACATGGAGTCGGGTGCGGCCAGTCGCAGTTACGGAATCGAAGTAGCGCGTTACGCCGGTCTCCCCCCTCAAGTGATTCGGCGAGCGAGAGAGATCCTTGCGAATTTGGAGGGGGGCGAGTTCGACGAAAGCGGAACTCCGCGATTGGCGCGCGGTCCCGGCGAGCGCCCACCCGCGCAGTTGGGGTTGTTCTCCACTGGAACACCCGAGAGCGATGCCGTGCGAGAAGCGCTGCGCGCCCTCGATCCCGAGCGGATGACGCCTATCGAAGCAATCGTCGAACTCCAGCGCCTGAAGCAGTTGATCGAGGAGAAGGGTTGAAGCGGCGACGCCTCATTGCGGGTTGGATATTGCTTTCCGGTTTTGTACTGGTCGCAGCCACGCGACCGGACGGTCTCGGACAGGTGGAGGAGATCCGTCTCTTCGATCATGAAACGCACACGCGCGTGGTGATCGAACTCTCGCGCGAGGCGCAATACGAGATTCACGAGTTGTCGAATCCTCCCCGTTTCTACATTGACATCGAGGACACCTGGATCGAAGCGCCCAATCGCGAACCGCTCGCCGGTACGAAGGATTCGCCCGTGCGAACCGTGCGGGGCGGACAGAACATGCTCAAGCGCGCCCGAGTGGTCATGGAACTCGATGGTCGCGATGCAGGGCATCGCGTCTTCCATCTGCAGAAGCCGTTTCGCATCGTCGCCGATGTCTTCAACGGAAAGCCTGCGCCCAAGCAGGTAAAGTCGTACGGAGGAGAGGATTTCGACAGCCGCCCCGTTCGTCGCATCGTGATCGACCCAGGCCATGGAGGAAAGGATCCAGGGGCGATCGGTTCAGGCAGAGTGCAAGAAAAGAAGGTGGTGCTGGAGATCTCCAAGGAGTTGCGCAAGCAACTCGAGCGCGCGGGTTTCGAGGTCTTCATGACTCGCGAGAAGGACGTGTTCATCTCGCTGGAGAAGCGAACCGCGATTGCGAACAAGCTGCACGCCGATGTGTTTCTGTCGATTCACGCGAATGCCTCGCCCGATAAACGGACCCATGGCGTTGAGACCTATCTGCTCGACACCCGCTACGATCGCCAGACGGCGCGGGTAGCGGCTCGAGAGAACGGCACGACGGTCGGCCAGCTCAGCGAACTGCAGAAGATCCTGGCGTCACTGCGGCTCGGCTACAACGAACGCTTCGCCGCTCGACTCGCCCAGTCCGTCCAGACCTCGCTGCTGGGCAGCCTGGGCAAGAAGTTTCGCGGGACCCGCAACCTGGGCGTCAAGCGGGGGCCATTCCTGGTACTCTTCCAGGCGAATATGCCAGCGGTACTCGTCGAAGTCGGCTTCGTTTCGAACCGGAATGAAGCCCGAAATCTGAAGACTCCTGGGTTTGCCCGCGCCGCGGCGCGAGGTATTGCAGGAGGCATCGTCGGTTATCGGGAGCACCACGCGCGCAGCGTCGTTGCCGAGCGCTGAAATGCAGCCGGTCTGCGATGACTTCTTCAAGGTGGGGAAGTCCCCTTCGGGTCCGTCATCCGCGCACCTCAACCCGTTCCTGCGCGCGTACCTCGATGCCGTGCGCGAGTATCTGCTCAAGCTGCACGACGAGGGCGCACCCGCCCGGCGTGTGAACGAAGAACATGCGGAACTGATCGATCGCTTGATCCGCAAGCTTTTTCGCCTGACTGAAGATCACTACTTCGAACACTTTCCGCGGCTCAACTTCCGACTTGCCGTGATTGCGACAGGCGGCTACGGGCGACGTGAACTATCCCTTGGTTCCGATATTGACCTCTTGTTCTTGTACCGGGGAAAGATCAATCCGTATGTCGAAACGATTGCAGAGGCGCTCACTCATCGCTTCTGGGATGCGAAGCTTCCCATTGCCGATGCCACCCGTACGATCAATGACTGCATGCGCGTTGGGCGAGAGGATCTCTCCACTCTCACGTCATTGCTCGACGCGCGCTTCCTGATCGGGGATCCGGGGCTTTATGCCGAACTCGAACGGACCGTGCGCGCGCACCTCAAAGACCACAGTGATGACTTTATTCGAGGCAAAATTGCCGAGCAGGCCGAGCGTCACAAGGCCTTCGGAGAGTCCCTGTACCTGCTGCAGCCGAACCTGCGGGAAAGTGTCGGAGGCTTGCGCGACTACCACACCGCGCTCTGGATCGCCCGTGTTGCAATCTGGGAAGTGCGTCGGGCTGAGCACCTTCACGTGCACGGCTTCATCGACAGTCGCGAACTCGCCGACCTCGAGCGGTCGCTGGACTTCGTATGGCGTCTGCGCAACGAGTTGCACCGCAGTGGCCGCAAGGACGACCGATTGCACTTCGACGCGCAGGAGCGCCTGGCCGAGACACTCGGGTTCGAAACCACTAAAGAGGTTCTCGCGGTCGAGGACCTCATGCGTCACTACTATCTGCACGCGCGAGTGATCCAGCGAGTGAACGACCGCGTCATCGGGCACACCGCGGAAGTTCGCAGGCAGAAGACCGGTCGCGCCAGTCGTCAGACGCAGTCGGTGGCGGAAGGTTTCGCGATCGTCGGCAAGCACCTGGAGATTCCCCGCTCCTCGATGTTGGTGGAACGTCCCATGCGCTTGATGTCCGCCTTTGCAATCGCCCAGCACCACGATGTGGATATCTCTCCGCGCGCCCAGCGCTACATCCGTGAACACCTCGATCTGGTCGATGACGAATTCCGCAGCGATCCCGAAGCCGCCGACCTTTTCCGTCGAATGCTCAACGCGCCGGCGCGTGTCTATCGCATGCTGGAACTCATGGACGAAGTGGGTTTGTTAGGCGCATACATTCCAGAGTTCGCGCGTTTGGTCGGCCTGTGGCAGCAGGACCTCTACCACACCTATACCGTTGATATTCACTCCCTGTTCCTGGTGGAGCAGTTGAGGCGCATTGTGAAGGGCGTCTATCGCCAGGAACTTCCCCTGGCGACGGAGCTGATGCGCGAAGTGCGCTCGCCCTATCTTCTGTATCTGACCTGCCTGTTTCACGATATTGGCAAGGGTCTGGGGGGTGGGCACTCGGAAAAAGGCGCAACGATGATGCCCGCGATTGCGAAGCGCCTGGGTCTGGACGATGAAGGTGCGGAACTCGTCGAATTCCTGGTCCGGCACCACCTGAGCATGAGCGAAATGGCAGATCAGCGGGACGTGAACGACCACCGTTTGATCGAGAACCTCGCGCGCAAGTGCGGCAGTCGTTCGCGTTTGCGTCTGCTCTACCTGCTTACCGTTTCCGATATTCGCAGTACATCCGCGGAAGCCTGGACCAGTTGGAAGGCCAAGCTTCTGGATCAACTCTACCGCAACACCGCAGAGTGGTTCGAGGCGGGGGCTCGGCGTGACGGGAAGAGTTTCGTGCTCGAGCGTGCCATGAATCGCGCCGCTGCGACCCGGGAAGACGTCGTTGAGCAGGCGATCGAAGCGGGAATCGGAGTTGGGCTCGCAGAGAGTTTTCTCGAGCAGATGCCGCAACGTTATCTGCTCGATCACGAAGCCGATGAAATCAAAGCCCATCTGAACGCCGCGGTCGAATTTGCCCAATCCAAGACGCCATTCGGGGTCTATAGCTTCGGTGGCTCGAGCGAAGACGATGCGCCGTTCTGGGGCCTGGTTGTGATCGCCCGCGACCGCCCGGGTCTGTTCTCGCTAGTCAGTGGTGTGTTGAGCGTGTTTCGTCACGGTATCCTTTCGGCACACGCGTATACGACCCGGGACGGAAACGCGATCGAGATTTTCAAGGTGAACCCGATCGCAGGGGGGGCCGAGGAAGATACTGCGGAGCGTGAACGTATCGCCGCGCGTTTGAGTCGCGCGCTCGAACAGGGCCGGGTGGATGCGAGTTCGCAACCCAGAGCGCTGACGCCCGTCATGCGCGTCCAGGCACCCAGTGTGCAGATCACGAACGAAGACTCGGACTTCTACACGATCATCGACGTATCGGCACCGGATCGCGAAGCCTTGCTGTATGACATCACGAGCACTTTGAGCGAACTGGGCCTGGAGATCGTCGTGTCGCGGGCATCGACGAGGTCGGATCGCGCCACAGATGCCTTCTCTGTGACCGAGAACGGCCTCAAGATCTCGGATCCCGAGCGACTGGTCTTCGTGGAAGAGGCCCTGCTCGACGCGATTCAACAGGTTCGGCGCGGGGCCGGGTAGCTCCCTGAAACCCGAGTCGGGTCAGGTGCGCCGGAGCCCGAAGCAGAGCAGCGCCAGCGTGCCGAGCAGCAATGCGCCGAAACCGATCGGGGGAAGCGCAGGTAGCGAGACCTCCGTCGCAGCCGGGCTGAAGACCAGGTGGTCGGCGAACACGAGTGGATCTTCGACGGTCCAGTTCTTCAGCGGATTCTCCGTGCTCAGCGGGTTCAGGACGATCGTGGGCAGTACCGAGATCGCGTCGACCACGTCCATTCCGACGATGACCTCTCCGAACACCGTGAAATGCGGGTCGAGGCCGGTGTTATCGGCCAGATTGATGAACCAGCTGCTCGTGCCTGCGTCGGGGAGTGGAATCCCGTTTGGATCGCTCGGCAGTGCTATGGCGATCGTTCCCCGGGTATTCGAAATCCCCACCTCTCCGGTGACCGGAGGGTCGCTGGGGACGACGAAGAACGAGTTAGCCTGAAAGGTGAATGCACCGCCCTGGATGATGAATCCGGGAATCGCCCGGTGGATGAACGAGTTGGTGTAGTCCCCGTCGTTCACGTAGTTCAGGAAATTCTGGACGTTGGCCGGGGTGACCTCGTCGAAGAGTTCGATCCCGATCAGTCCGAGATCGGTCTGGATGTCGACGCGGCTGCGCGCTGCCGCGGGGCTGGCCAGAACCAGACACAGCAGTGCCAGGCCGATGCTTCGCAAGTACACGATCGGTTCCCTCCGGGAGACTTAGAAAGGCCGATCGGGATTATCGCCGATTTGCATCGAGATGTGGTTGAAAAATCCCAGAGCGAGGAGAGTCTGGTTGGCATCGCGGGTGGGTGTTACACAATGTGGAGGGGGGATCGGGCGATCTAGCGTCTTCGATCCAAAGGGTTGAGCTTGAAGCTGCACACCGCGATCGACGCATTTCTGACGCATCTGGCCGTGGAACGGGGACTGGCCCCCGCGACCATTGAGGCCTACGGGCGAGACCTGTCGGCGCTGGTCGGGAGCGTGGGTGACTGCGGGGTAAAACAGATCGATCCCGCGGCGCTGCGCGAGCATCTGGCGCGACTCGACGAACTGGGCCGGGCCGCATCCACCCGCGCTCGCGCGCTCTCGGCGATCTCGCACCTGCTCGCTTATCTGCGAGCGGAAGGCGAGCTGCATACGGACCCGTGTGCCGATCTGGCACGACCCAAACAGGGGCGCAAGGTCCCCAAGGTGCTGAGCCTGGAAGAAGTGCGTTCGCTGATCGCGCAACCCGATGACTCCGCCCTCGGGCTGCGCGATCGCGCCATTCTCGAACTGATGTACGCAGCGGGCCTGCGCGTTTCGGAACTGACGAGTCTTCGCCTCGCCGATCTGCAGCTTTCATCGCACACCTGCACGGTTTTCGGCAAAGGCCGCCGTCAGCGTCTGGCTTTCCTCGGAGAGCCTGCCGTGCTCTGGATGCGCCGCTATCTCGAAGAAGTACGCCCGCGCTGGGTCCGCGACGACCGGGTGCCCTTCGTCTTCGTGAGCCGTCGCGGGACCTGCATCACGCGCCAGGCCATCTGGTATCGCATTCGCCACTACGGGCTCCGGATCGGCATCGCGCACAAGCTCACACCCCACGTATTGCGCCACTCCTTCGCAACCCACCTTCTGGAGGGGGGAGCGGATTTGCGCGTAGTTCAAGAGATGCTCGGGCATGCAGACATCGGCACGACCGAGATCTACACGCACGTGAGTCGCAAGCGGTTGCGCGATCTGGTCGATCAGCGTCATCCGCGCGGCTCGCGTCGATGAGCGAGATGCGCGCGGGTCCGCTGCGCAAACGCCTGCGCAGCGCTCTTGGAAGCCAGTACGCCGGCTTGCGCGTGTTGATCGAGGAGGCGGCTCGCGTCGGCGCGCGAATCTGGCTGGTCGGCGGCCCGGTTCGCGATCTCCTCCTGGAACGGCCCGTTGTCGACGTCGATGTGCTGCTTTCCGACCAACTCGCACCGATCGCGCGCGCGCTGGCGAAACGGCTCAATGCCCGCGCGCTCGTACGCGCCCGATTCCTTACCGCGACGATTGAGTGTCCGGGCGTGCACCTGGATCTGTCTCGCGCGCGCAGTGAACGCTATGCGTCCCCCGGAGCCTTGCCTAGCGTGAAACCTGCGGATCTGCTCGCGGACCTGCCGCGTCGCGATTTTTCGATCAATGCCATGGCTCTGCCGCTGAATTCGCATTCTGGCGCGTGGCTGGTCGATCCCCTGGGGGGCCTCGCCGATCTGGATCGCCGGCGCCTGCGCGTATTGCACGATCGGAGCTTCGCAGACGATCCGACGCGCCTGTTGCGCGCAGCGCGGTACGCGGCACGTCTCGGATTTCGACTCGAAAGATCGACCCGCGATCTGGTCGTCGAAGCGCTGAGCGAGCGGCAACTCGATCGGATCAGCGGCGATCGCGTTCAGCACGAACTGGAACGCCTGTTGCTGGAGACGTCATCCGCACGTGCGGCGGGCGAGACCGAGCGTCTGGGGATTCTGTCTGCTCTGGTTCGCGGCTGGTCGCTGGAAACGAGTGCTCACAGTCCGCTGGGGCGCTTCGACCGCCTGGAGTCCGAGCGACCCGCAGCGCTCCCTGATGATCTCAGAGATGCCGGACTGCGCCTTCTGGTCGCGGGCCAGCCGAAAACCCGCCGAACTGCGATTGCCGCTCGGCTGGGCTGGCACGGTCGACCTGCCGAGGCAATCGAGGCCGATGTTTCGCGCCAGGCCAGGCGCGCCCGCACCCTTTCCACAGAGCTCGCTCCCGGGCGCCTGGACGCGCTGCTCGCTGGACTGTCCGAGCCCGCGCTGCTCTCGCTGCGTTGCTCGCTGCCCGCTGCGTCCGCCCGAAGACTCGATCGCTATGTCGACGAGCTGCGCTGCACCCCCGATCCGATCGACGGGCATACCGCCCGAAGATGGGGTGCGCGCGGCCCGGAGATCGGAGGCCTGCTGCGCAGCGCCCGGCGCCGGTCGCTCGACGGGCAGCCGGTGAATATTGCCTGGGCTCGTCGCTGGTTGGCCGGTCATCGTCGGATGGGGTAGTCTGGATTCGTACGGCGTAGCCCCGTCGAACCAACGTGATTCAAGCTGTCCAGGACACATCTTCCGCGCAGGCCTACACGGTCGTGCGCCACTCATGCGCAGTCAAGCTGCCCGCGTTCGAGGGCCCGCTCGACCTTTTGCTGCATCTGATTCGTTCGAACGAAGTCGATATCAGCGATATCCCGATCGCGCTGATCTCCCAGCAGTACATCGAGTACCTCGATCTCATGCGCATGCTCGATATCGACATTGCGGCTGAGTACCTGCTGATGGCTGCAACGCTGGCGCACATCAAGTCCCGTCTGCTCCTGCCTCCGGACCCGGATGCTCTGGACTCCGACGAAGGCGAGGATCCGCGGGCCGAACTCGCCCGTCGAATTGCGGAGTTCGCCCGTTTCAAGGAGGTCGCCGGCGAACTGGGTGAACGACCTCTCCTGGGTCGCGACGTGTTCGAGGTGCAACCCGATCTGAGCGAAATGCCCAGGCCCGACGAGGTTCTGGTCGTCAGCATGTTCAGTCTCGTCGAGGCCATGCGAAGGGTGCTCGACAAGATCCCCGCCGAGGAGCGCCATCATCAGGTCGCGCTCGAACGGGTCACGCTGAAGGATCGGATCGTCGCGGTCATGGATGCGCTGCGCGAAACCGGCCAGGGCACGATCTTGTTCGAAGAGTTGCTCGAACAGGGAGATGCCCCACTGACGCGTGAACACGTCGTCGTCACCTTCCTATCGATCCTGGAACTGGCCAAGATCCAGGCGCTGCGCATCTTCCAGAACCTCTCGGAAAAGGGCCAGCCCTACGGGCCCGTTCGCGTGCGTTTGGCTGTCGAGGGCGGCCCCGACGACTCCGAAATCGCGGCTGCGGCCGAACGGGCGGAAGCGGAGATGGCGGGAGACGTGGAGGAAGGGGAAGCCAACGCCGTGGTTCCGGACCAAGAGCCCGACTCTGACGAGCCGGCCGAGGAGTAGCCGATGAGCGCGATCGATACCGTTTCTCCGGCGCTCGAAGCGCTGATCTTCGCGTCGAACACCCCGACGAGTCCTCAGCGGATTCGCCGTGTGTTCAAGGACATGACACCGGCGAAGATCGCCGAGGCTGTGAAGGCGATCAACACGCAACTGGACAAAGACGGGCGCCCCTACCAGATCGCGGAGGTCGCGGGTGGCTACCAGTTCCGCACGCGTCCTGAGTACGGGCCGGTACTGCGGGCGGCGCAGCCGGAGCGGAAGGTGCGGCTCTCTCGCGCGGCCCTGGAGTGTCTCGCCGTGATCTCCTACAAGCAGCCGCTGACGCGTGCCGAACTCGAGGAACTGCGCAGCGTGGACTGCGGTGCGATTCTCAAGAGCCTTCTGGAGCGCGATCTCGTGCGCATCCTGGGGCGCCGGGACGCGCCGGGCCGGCCGAGCCTGTATGGCACGACCACGAATTTCCTGCAGTTATTCGGCCTGGCATCGCTTCGGGACTTGCCATCTCTGCGCGAGATCGAGAGTATGGCCGTCGAGTCGGGCGTATCGATCGAAGAGGCCAGCGGAAACGGGCTCTCCGAGCAGGACGCCGACTCAGCGGATCTCGACTCGCCAGATGATGATCCGGACGATGCGCAGTCGGAACTCGAGGCCGGCGCAGCAGAAGACGACGAGCCCGAAGTGCTCGAGGAGATCGAAACGGATGCGACCTCAGAATGGACCGGCGAAGAGCAGCCGGAAGAAGAGGACGCATCCGCCTGAGGCTCCGCCCGGGGAGCGTCTGCAGAAGCTGATCGCAGCCGCGGGCATTGCTTCGCGCCGCGCCGCAGAGCAGTTCATAATCGACGGGCGAGTGCGCGTGAACGGCGTGGTGGTCAAGGAACTCGGAGCCCGTGCGGATGCTTCCAGCGATCGCATCACGGTCGATGGCCGGCGTCTGCCCCGACGCGCCCAGGTCCGCTACCTGTTGCTCTACAAGCCCCGGGGTATCGTGACCACGACCCGCGACCCGCACGCCAAGAAGACCGTGCTGGACCTCATTCCGGGCAAGGAGCGGCTGTTTCCGGTTGGGCGGCTCGATTCGGCGAGCGAGGGGCTGATCCTCCTGACCAACGATGGAGAAGCCGCGCAGGCTCTCCTGCACCCCTCGTTCGAAGTGCCTCGTACCTACAAGGTGACCGTCGACGGTATGGTCAAGGCGGACTCGTTGCGCAAACTCGGCAGTGGGATCGAAATCGAAGGTGAGACGACGGCACCGTGCGAGGTATCCATCGTACAACGGGATGAGGCGCGCACGATTCTGGAGATGACCCTGATTCAGGGGCGGCGCCGACAGATTCGCTACATGATGCAGGCCGTCGGTCATCCCGTCCGGCGCTTGTTGCGGGTGCGCTTTGGTCCCCTGCGCCTGCGCGGGCTGAAGCCCGGAGACTGGCGACCGCTGAACCCCGGCGAGCAGGCCGCCATCGATCGGATGCGTGCGCAGGCCCTGCGCGCGCGACGCGCAAACAGGCGAGCCTGAAACCCAACGTCAGAGTGCAATCCATCCGCAGGCATTCCGGGCAACTGCGCAGCCGGGTTCCGGAATGGGCGAATCGAAAAAAGCTGAACTAATTCGGCTATTTACGACCCCTCGGCGTGTTATGATTGCGATATGTTCCGTCTCTGCCGACAACGCCCCGGACAGGTCGCCCGCCTCGCGCTCGCGAGCCTGATTCTCAGCGCCGCAGCACCTGCTGCGCTGGCCGAATCCGTTTCCGGCGTATGCCCCGACGGCAGTATGTTCATCGTCCAGCAGCGGTCGAGTGCGCCGTGCGCCAATCCGCGCTTCGTCAGAGCAACTGAAATTCCGCCGATCCGGCCGGAGTACATGCCGCACCCGTACACCTGGGAAGTGGATCAAAAAGCTCGCAATCCCAACAACCCGTACAACCTGCTCGAAGCGGCCAGGAAGATCCGGGCGGCGCATGCGGCGCGTAGCCAAGACAAGGCAGAGCGCACCAAGAATCTGCGGTCCGCGCCCGAAGCCAGCGCTCCCCTCGAGCGCACCACTCTCGCTCCCGAACAGCCGACGCCGGGCGTCGGGTCTTCGATGGTCGCTCTCAGCGAAAACGAGATGCGCGACCTGGTGCGTCTGGTGAGCTTGCGCCAGGAGACTGCGCCCGCGCAGATTGCCGTCGAGGATGTGCGCGGACACGAGATCCTCAAGATCCTGATTTCGCACTCGCATTCGTTCGAGTCGCTGGTACTCGGCGCACTCGGCGAGGAGTCGGCGGAGCGGCGCGTGCTCGCTTTCACGGCCAGCGCCCCGATCGAGAGCGAGTTTCATCCGAACTTTTTCGTGACGCAGTCTGGAAAGACCTTCCGCCCCGATCCGTTGGACAGCCACGAGGTGGCCTTCCTGGTCGGTGAGGCGGGACTGATTCCCGAGGGTGCGCTCGCTCTGGGGTACTTCGTTATTCCCGCTCACTTCGACCTGTCGCAGCCCATCTCTGTCTGGTGGAACGACCGCAGCGTTGAAACGCTGTTGATTCCCTGAACGGCAAGCGAGCGGAAACAAAGTCCCTCGAAGCATCCAGACCGCGCACGGGTTTTCACACCCGCTGCGAAGCAGGTGTGCATTTCATCGGCAGTCCGGGGCGTATCTGTCCGGAAGTCGGTTTTCGAGCGCCGGTGGTTTGAGGTTTGCATCCACTCGGTGTGGAGTTCGTGTTCGGCTTCGTAGGAGAGCGACGAAAGGATATCGATGCGCTGTCTAAAGCAACTGACGATCATCGTTCTATCGGGTTCGCTCGCGGCGTGTGCCCTGGGCTACCAGAACGACAGTACCTCCCAGCGTCCCGAGATCGCGAACGGCATGGGTGGGCGAATCATCTACCCCGGCCAGGGCGGAGTGGGGATGCCCGGCGTGGCGGGTGGGCCCAGTGGCTCGACCTCGGCTTCGTCGAACGGTCAACCCGGAACCAGTTCTGGTTCGTCGAGTGGCTCGGGTTCGGGAAGTCCCGCTGGCAACACGGCGATGATCAGCGGTAGCAGCGGCTCGATCGAGGGCGATTCCAAGTTGAAGCAATTCCCCGCACCCGGTGCGCTACTCGGTTATCCGTTCTGGATCTTCGGCAAGACGATCCACGAGAAAGCCGATGAATCTCAGGCGGACCGTGAGAATCCGAGGACGGAGGCTGCGCCTGAAAGTGGGGTGTACTCCCCGACCCCCGACGATGCCGAACGAGCGCGAATCGTCCGGGAAAACGAACGACTGAAGGACGAACTGGTGAACCGGGCGCGCGAGCGCAATCCCGCGCGCCGCGAGCCGGGAATGAACTCGATCGAGGCCGAACTGGCGGCACTGCAGGCATCCCTCGAGCGGCGACGGAGCGGTGAAGCCTCTTCGCCCCCCTTGCCTGCGGGACACCCTTCGACCCGTGCTCCGCTGAATGCGCCGGACACCGCGGACCGCAATCGCGACGGACAAGCAGATCTGTGGAGTCACCGGCGCAACGGACGCGTCGTGCGCGAGGTGATCGACGATGACTACGATGGTCGACCCGATCGCAACGTGTTCTACGGTCCGGACGGTTCGATCTCCCGGAGCGAGGAAGACCTGAACGGCGACGGCTCGCTCGAGACCGTGACCATCTACAAGGACGGGCAGCCGGCCCGGCGCCGCTCCGACTCCGATGCAGACGGTCAGTCCGATGCCTGGAGCTTCTACGAGGCGGGTGAACTCGTGCGCAACGAGACCGACAGGGATGGCGACGGCTTCCGGGACCTCATCCTGACCTACGAGGGTGGAAAGCTGGTTCGCGAAGAAGAGGACCGCAACGGAGATGGCCGCCCGGACGTCATATCGACTTATCTCGACGGAGATCTCGCAGAGAAGCACGAGGATCTGGATTTTGACGGTTCGGCCGACGTGGAGTCTTTCTACAAGAATGGCAAGCTCGTGCGGCGCAACCTGAACTCCGATATGAAATTCGAAAAGGGGAAGGAAGCCCCCCGGTCATGAGCGCGCTCACGACTGCGCTTCGCGCCGCACTCTGCTTCACCCTGGGCTTTGGTGCCGTCATCTGGCTGAGTACACGCCCTCTGTCCGCACTCGCCGGACCCGAAGCGGAACTGGTCAAGCGCGTGAATCAGTTGCGCACGGAGCACCATCTGATTCCCCTTCAAGGCAATTCGGATCTTGGGAAAGTCGCGCGCGCCCACGCGCAAGACATGGCGTTGAACCATTTCGTCAGCCACGTAAACCCAAAAGGCGAGAGCCCTCTGGATCGCGTGCAAAAAGCCGGGATTGCCGGATTCAGTCTTCTGGCCGAGAACCTCGCAGCCTCTAGCGCTAGCGGCGACCGCCTGAAAGACGTCATGCAGGAATGGCAAGCCTCGCGGGACCACCGAGAGAATCTTCTGAATCCCGCATTCAACCGAACCGGTGTGGCCGTCGTCGAGACTGTCGACGGTCGCACTCTTTACGTCCAGCTGTTCATGACCCAATAGGGGCCTGCGCGTCGTCTGGCGCAGCGAGCTATGCTCTTTCCTGTGTCCGATGCAGTGAACGTACGAGCGGCGCGGGATGAGGACGGTCCCGGCCTCATCTCCTTGATTCGTGCGGTCTTCGACGAGTACCCGGGATGTGTACTCGACGTCGAAAACGAAGCGCCCGAACTACTCGAGATCGCCACGCACTTCAAACGAGGTGGGGGCGAGTTCTGGATCGCAGAAGACGCGCAGCGCAGCGTCGTGGGGAGTGTCGGCTGGCTTCCTGCGCAGGCCGTCTCCGGCATCGAGTTGCGCAAGCTCTACGTCGCCGATGCACAGCGCAAGAGAGGCCTGGGCTCGGAGTTGTGCTCGCTAATCGAGCGTGAAGCGACTCGCCGGGGAGCGGAATTCGTCGACCTGTGGAGCGACACACGCTTCGAAACGGCCCATCATTTCTACGAGCGGCGAGGCTTTTCGCGCGGTTCCGAGACGCGCGAACTGGGGGATCTGAGCGCTTCTGTCGAGTACTACTACCGCCTGCGGCTTGCCGTCTGAAGCTGGTCACGGCCGTCTCCGCTGGGGGAATCCGGGGGGTGCGGCGCCCGGACCGCGGGAATTGGACAGGGCCCCAAAATGCAAGACACGACAGCGCGGGAAACGCTGCCGTGTCAATTTGCCTGCTCTCCGGAAGGGATAATCCTGAGAGCAGTTCTCTTGGCCTATGTCTGCTTCTCTTGGAAGGGAAGAGACACCAATTTAGCAGGGTCGTCACTCAGGGCGCAATATGGTGAAACTGCCGCGTGAAGGCGAGAACCCGCGCAATGTGGTGAATCGTCGCATGCCGTCGCTGCTCATCCCCTCGTTTGTTCGCCTAACTCGGTCTGCGCCGTTCTGGGGAGGTTGTGAATGTTCAGCAAGCACCTGAACGCCCAGTCAGTGAAATCGGGCAGTTGAGATTTTTCTGATTTTTTCTGGAATTTTCACCCTCGTAAACGGCCACTCTGAACTAGCGAACGCGGTCCTGGGTCGAGTTCCTGGCCGGGCGCTTGCCAGCTTGGGGCAGGAACACGAGACTGCGCGCCATGGTGCGAGCGGTTGTATTCGACGTAGGGGAGACATTGGTGGACGAGACCCGCTACTGGGCGGGCTGGGCGGACTGGCTCGGGATTTCCCATCTGACCTTCTTCAGCGTTCTCGGGCAGGCGGCCGATCGCGGTGAACACCATCGACGGGTGTTCGAGATCCTGTGTCCCGAAGTGGATATTGAATTGGAGAAGAAGCGCCGGGCTGCGGCCGGTCACGTCGACGAGCATAGGGCCGACGATCTGTATCCCGACGCCGTCGATTGCATACTTGAGTTGAAGCAGCGCGGCTTTTGGATCGGTGTCGCGGGAAACCAACCGGCGCATGCCGAACACAGCCAGGCGTTCTTGGGCCTGCAGATCGATGGGATTGCCAGTTCGGGCAGTTGGGGAGTGGAAAAGCCGTCGGCTGAATTCTTCGCGCGCATCGTGGAGTTCGCCGGTTTCTCTGCCGGAGAGATCGCCTACGTCGGGGACCGACTCGACAATGACGTGCTTCCCGCAGCAGAGGCGGGGTTGATGTCGGTCTTTCTGGTGCGGGGACCGTGGGGGTACGCGCACGTTCGACGCCCCGAGGCCGCGCGTGCCGATCTGTGTCTTCGCGACCTCGCCGCTCTGCCCGGTGCGCTCGAAAACTGGTCGGTGGCTCGGGCTTGAGCCACCGCCTGAGTATCGATCCTCGCTTCTGCGGGCCACCCGAAACAGGCAACGGTGGTTATGTGGCCGGTCGACTTGCGCGTTATGTCGGGGGAACGGCGGAGGTCACACTGCGGGCACCGGTTCCATTGGGCAGGGCGCTCGAAATTGGCGCAATCGAGGATGGGGGATTCGCGTTGCGCGACGGAGGTCGCGATCTTGCGACGGTCTGTCCCTGCGAACTCGAACTGGAGGTTCCCCCGACCCCCGATTTCGAAGCTGCGCTCGCCGTACAGGGAAGTTGCCGCGCTTTTCAGACCCATCCGTTTCCCGAGTGTTTCGTCTGCGGCCCCAGGCGTCATCCGGGGGATGGCCTGTGCGTGTACCCGGGCATGGTCGATTCGATCGCCGCGGCACCCTGGATTCCGGACACGTCTCTGGGCGGCGACGACGGTTTCGTCGACAAAGCGTTTCTATGGGCTGCACTCGATTGCACCAGCGCATTCCCGCTGCTCGAGGACGAGGCGTCGAAGGTTCTGGAACCACTGGTGCTGGGCCGCCTGGCGGTGGAAGTGAGCGGGCAGGCGAGCATCGGCGAGCGACTGGTGGTTTCGGCCTGGAAGATTGCTTTCGAAGGCCGCCGCGGTTTTGCCGGTTGTGCGCTGCATCGCGCGACCGGCGAGTGCATCGCGCGGGCGCGCGCGACCTGGATTTCGATCGCCGGCCGTCAGGCGGTTCCAGCGGCCAACTCATAGCGGAACTCCGCAACCCGCCGGGACTTCTGAGTCAGATCTCGATGGTCTCCCAGGCACCGGAAAGGAAACGCGCGACGAGCACGCCGGCGAGGATGATCACGTAGATCGTCCCGCCCAGCCATGCGCCGAACAGGCCCCCATCGAGCCAGATACCGAACAACCAGGCGATCGGCAGGAACAGGCCCCACTCCAGGGCGGCTTGCATCCAGAACGGCCAACTCGTGTCACCGGCTCCGCGCAGCGATCCACTCGCGACGATGCCGAAACAATCGAAGAACTGAAAAGTCGCGCCCAGCAAGACCAGAGGCACGCCCAGCATCAAGACCTCGGTGTCGCTGATGAAGATCCGCAGGAGCAACTCGGGTGCGCACACGAAAAGGACCGCGAGGATTCCTCCTAGCAGTACGGCCAGTTTTTGCGCCGAGCGGAAGCTTCGCCGCGCCGCCTCGAAGTCCTTGGCGCCGATGTAGCGACCGACGAGCGTCGATGCGGCCGATGAGATGCCGATGGCCTGCATGAACGAAAGCGACAAGAGAACGATGAAGGCCTGGCTGGCCGCCATCTGCACATCCCCCATGCGTGCGATCACCGTCGAGAAGACCGAGAAGGCCAGCATGCCCATGACCCACTGGCCGCCGATCGGCAGACCCGTTCGCAGCAGGCGACGGACATGAGGGACCGACAGCCCGACGGCATGAGTCGGATGGCGTTGGCACAGGTTCTTTCCGCGAAAAGCGATCAGCAGGTAGGCGAAGCCGATCCATTCGGCGATTCCCGTGGCTGCGCCCGCACCGGCGGCGCCCCATTCGGGCAGGCCGAGCTCTCCGAAGATCAATCCGTAGTCGAGAACTGCATTACACCCGTTGGCGATCAGGGTCGCGAACAGCGGCGTGCGTGTGTCGCCCAGGCCTCGGAAGAACGATGCCATGATCATGGTCGCCGTGACGGCTCCAGCTCCGAACATTCGCGGTCGCATATAGGAGACCGCGATCTCCTGCATCCCGATCGAAGGTCCGAGTTGAGCCATCAGCCATGGTGCGATCGCGTAGAAGATCGAGATCGCGAGAAGCGTCAGTGGCACGAGGCTGTACAACGCCTGCCAGCTCCAGAAGCCGGGGGCATCGCGATCCCCGGCACCGTCTGCCTGTGAGACGAAGGTCTGAACCGCACTCGAGGTGCCCAGGAAAAAACTCAGAGTCGTCCACAGCCAGAGTCCGCCCAGGCCTACTGCGGCTAGTTCGGTTGCGCCGAGACGCCCGACCATCGCGGTGTCGACGACTCCCATCGCGGTCAGGGACATCTGGTTCAGGATGACTGGGTAGGCGAGCAGGGCGACCTCGCGCAGGCCTCCGGCACCACTCGCCTGGGCCGAGCCCTTGTTCGCGTTTTCTAGAGCCGTTGTCGACACGTGCTGCTCCTGAGAATTCCGACTCTGCCAGAATGCGCGGTCTGGGCGGAGTCGATCGAGGCGTTAAATGCCGAAGGCCGCGGTTCGCTTGCGCGTCCGCGGCCTTCGGCATTTCGAGGTCTGCTTCTGGCGAATCAGTGGACGCGATTTCCTCCCGACTGAACGGTCGATCCGGCCCTAACGAATGCCCTCGGGCGCAGCACGGACCGGTCGACCTGGGAGATCGTCGAGATCTTTTTGGGTCGGTCGGTCATAGATTCCTCGCCAGAAGTGCTAAGCGAAAGGAGAATTAGCAGCCCTTAGGGTCGCCCGTCAAGATCATTCTTCGATCTCGACGTCGAGATCTCGATCCAGCGTATCTGCGAGTGGAGACAGGCGGGCGCCCACGTCTGCGGGTGTCAGGAAGTGAATCCCATCGTCCATCGAATGAAAGGTCAACACCACGAGTTTGGGTTTGAAGCCTTCCTTTTTCAGGTACACCGAGTGGTCGGTCGTGCGTGGGATCCGCAAGCGGGCCGGCGTCACCCCGATGACTTCGCCGTCCAGGAAGATCTGGGCTCCTTCCGGTTCGCTCAGGATGCCCACATTCTGATAGACGGCACAGCCGGGAAGGCAGAGACAGGCAAGCAGGCAGGCCAGGGTGGCGGTCTTCTTCATGGCCGTGCAGTGTGGGCCTTTTGCGGGCGATGCTCCAGGCTCGAAGTTCTCTGACCGCGGATTTCATGTGTGCCACGAGCGTGGGTGTACAGCCTCGCCAGCCGGTTCGCGTCCGCTCCGTGACGTGCTATCGTCCGCCGCCTCATGGCGCTCATCGACACCTCGAAAATGCGGCCGGGCACGCGCGTCGAAATCGACGGCCAGCCCCACATCATCACCCAGTATCAGCACGTGAAGCCGGGCAAAGGCGGAGCTTTCGTGAGGCTGAAGCTGAAGAGCCTGATCTCGGGATCGGTCATCGATCGCACACTCAAGAGCGGCGAAGGTCTGCCAGCCGCCGAAGTCAGCCAGCGCAAGATGCAGTATCTGTATCCAGACGCAGACACATTGGTGTTCATGGATCAGGAATCGTTCGACCAGTTCGAGATTGCGCGCGATCTGATCGAGAATGTCGATCTGGTCTCCGAGAACTGCGAAGTCGATGTTCTGCTCCACGACGGCAAACCGATCGGTGTGGAGTTGCCGAATTTTGTCGTTCTGGAAGTGACTGAGACTGACCCAGTGGCGAAGGGGGGCAACCTCAAGCCCGCCACACTGGAAACCGGCGCCGTGGTTCAGGTTCCGAGCTTCATCGATCGGGGCGAGAAGCTCAAGATCGACACCCGCGAAAGAAAATACGTGGAGCGAGCGTAGTTCGAAGTGGCTTTGGATCGGCTCCGCCGTTCTTCAAACCCCGTCTTACACGACGACTCTCGTTTTGCGTAGCGTTGCGAGCACCTCTTCTGGCAGAACGGCTGGCGGTTTTCCGACCGCGTATCCGCCCAGGATGACTTCGCAGGTGTGTTCGATGATTCCAATCAAGTCCGCGGCCTGGCGCAGCGTCCGGCCAGCGACCAGAAGGCCGTGATTCTGCATCAGCAGGGCAGGGCAATCGCGCATCGCTTCGGCGATGGCTTCTGCGAGCTTCTCGGAGTCCGACATGATGAACGGAATGCGCGGGATGTCGTCGAACTGGGCGGCCTCGGTCGAGATCGGAAGGAATGGCAGCCCGGCGTTTGCGAGGACGGTCGCGTTTGGCGCGTGGCTGTGGATCACGGCTCCCGCGTCGGGTAGTGCGCGATAGACTGCGCAGTGCATCGGGTATTCGCTCGAAGGAGGAGGCGCATCGAGATCGAGTACTCGGCCCGCGAGATCGAGGGCAACGACGGAGTCTGTTTCGATTGTGCTCTTGAGTGGCTGGTTCGCGGTGATCCAGATCGCATCGCGTTCGGGATCACGGACACTCAGATTGCCACCGGTTGCGCTGATCAGCCGTTGCGAGAACAGATCCTCGGCGATCTCTGCGATGGCTGAGCGCTCGGCGCTGCCGTCGGTTGAGCCTCTGGATCCGTGAGGACTCGCGCTTCCGGTCGTCAGGAAAAGGTCTCCAGGATCTGGCGAATCCGCGCGCGCGGCGAGGTAGTTGCGTTTGAGTTCGCCTCGCAGGTGTTGAAGCGCCATCGCTTTGACCGCGTCACCGGAGATGCTCAGACGTCCTTCCATGGCCATCTCGGCCCCGTCGATGCGTCTGCTCAGAACACCATCGAGCATTTCCGCAGTCGTACGCAGACAGACGTCTGCTCCTGTTGGGGGTTCGCCTATGCCTCCACTGACCGAGCCGTGCCTGAATGCGATCCAGAAAGCCAGATCGAGATCGTCCATGACGAACATCAAGGTCGAATCCTGGTCGACGGAAAAGCTTCGAACTTCGGAGTCTGAACTCATACCCGCCACGAACTTCTCAAGCGCGATCCGCATCGCGTTGCGGGTCCTGGTTGGAGCACCGGAGCGCGGCGCGGATCGGTGAATCCGCGCTTTCGCAGGCTGCGCCAGGTCCGACATCGTGGGAGCGGGTCGGGCTGCCAGCTTCAGATATTCCTGCTCGCTTAGAGAGTGGCGGTCGCCGTCTAAATCGAAGCCGTCCAGGACTTCGGGATTCACGATGTCTCTCGGGCGCTCCCGTCGGAGCAGGCAGTCGAGCTCTCTGGCCACGATCTCGCTCTGATGCATGGCCACTTCGTAGGTATTGCCTCCGACGTGGGGTGTGGCGACGACATTGGGAAGTTGAAGCAAGGGGTGATCGGTGCCCGGCGGTTCCACGCTGAACGCATCGAGGGCTGCTCCGCCGAGCGCCCCGCTGCGCAAAGCATCGTAGAGAGCTTCTTCGTCGATGAGTGCACCGCGCGCCGTGTTGATGAGGCAAGCGCCGGGTTTCATCTGCGCGATCCGTTCCTCATCCAGCAGGCCTCGAGAACTGCTCGTGAGCTCGGCGTGCAGGCTCACGAAATCGCTTTCGCGAAGCAGGTCGTGCAGGTTCGTCGGTTCTCCTCCTCCGCGCAGAATCGCTTCAGGTGAGATCTCCGGATCGTATGCGAGCACTCGGCAGCCGAAACCCGCCAGACGTTTCGCGACGGCTCGGCCAACGGCACCCAGGCCAATCAGTCCGACCGTCTGTCGCCACAACTCGTGCCCCCGCAGGCTCCGAAACGCATGACCCATGCGAGCCATGTCTCCCTCGTCTCCATTGGGTTGACGCAGAAATGCGTTGGCTTCCAGAAGCCGGCGCGATAGCATGAGCAGGAATGCAATCGTCAGGTCGGCGACGGCATCTGCGTTGCGCCCGGGCGCATAGAGCACCGGTATGCCGAGGGCGCTGCAAGCTTCGACATCGATATTGACCGTGTCGTTGCGACACGCGACGATCGCCCTGAGGTCGGGAAGCTGATGCAGGGCTTCCACGTCGATGACATCGACCTGGGTGACGAAGATATCGAATCCGCGCAGCGTCCTGACCAGTGCGGGCCCAATCAGAAGCCTGCGTTCATCTCGGTAGCTCGCGTACTCGACATCGCCGAGTGCGCGCAATTGCTCGAGCGCGTTCTCGTCGAGTTCTGCGGTAACGAGGATGCGTGGGCGTGTCTCCGAGGGGGCTCTCTGCCTCTGGCCTGGATCGTTGCTCATGATCTCCTGCAGGGTCACCGAGCGCACGATTCGATCGGCCGAGGCGCGCTCCTCCTGCAGCAAGCCCCAGGTCCCATAGAGGTGGGAGTAACGGGAGGCGTTTTCGGGAACGGGTGCGTGACTGCGGCCGATCCGGCTGAGCGCCTGTGCTCCTTCACTCAGGTCCGGGAATACGCCTGCTCCGACGCCCGCGCAGATCGCAGCACCGAGTGCCGATGCTTCCGGTACGGCGCACACCTGGACCTCGGCGTTGAGAACATCTGCAAGGATCTGACACCAGGTCCTGCTGCGCGATAGGCCACCGGCCAGCCGGACGAGAGGTTGGGCATTGCCCGTCGCGGCCTGTACCTGGGCAATATTGGCACGGACTCCGTAGGCGAGTCCCTCTGCGATGGCGCGAGCAAGATCGGAGCGGCGATTCTCGGAACCGACATCGGGCAGTTCGCTCATCGTGATATTGCCCAGTGGCAGATCGAACGTGCGCGCATCCATGACCCCGGAACCGAGCGTCGACAATACTCCGTGGGCGCCCGGGACCGATTCGCCTGCGAGGGCGAGCAGGCGGGCTGCGCCGATCGCGCTATCCGGGAACATCAGGCGCCCGAGATCTTCGAGTGTGCTGCCGACCAGGCCCGCATTGCTCTCGAGTACCCACATTCCATCTATGACGTGATGGCCGCTCCACATACGTCCTTCGGCGTCACAGAGTGGCTGGTTGACGACCTGTTGAACGGATCCCGTGACACCGATGATCGCAGCGATGTCGTCGGGTGAGACCGCACCACAACCGAGAAGTCCGCACTGTATGGCGTTGCCGCCGACCGCGACGGGTATTCCGGCCCGCAATCCGAGTGTCCTCGCAGCGTCGTTACTGAGAACGCCCGCATGTTGTCCGGAGCGAGCCAGATCGGGGAACAGGTTGCTTCGAATTCCGAGATCTTCGGCGATATCCCAGGCCCAGTCGCGAGTCTTCAGGTTCATCAGCAAGCTTCCGCCCGCTTGCGATGGTTCCGTCAGTCGCGCACCACACATCCTGTATACGAGCCAATCCGACAACGAAAGCCAGGTACTTGCTCGCTTCCATAATGCGGGTTGACTCTGAGCGAACCAGGCCATGCGAGGACCCGCGAATACCGGCATGGGTCGTCGTCCGACCCGCTGGAAAAGCTCGTCTCCTCGTGCTGCGGCGAGTTGAAGACCTTCGGCCATAGCGCGCACGTCGAGGCTCGGGACCGCGAGCAGCGGGAGGCCCTCCGCATCCAGCAGTACCAGTGACTCGCCCTGGCCCGTCGGTGCGATCGCCACGATCTGGTCAGGGGTTGCAGCGGCGCGCGCGACGACTTCGCGCACCATTCCTCCGAACTGTTCCCAGATAAGCTCCAGGTCCAGGTCGAATCCCATGCTGGCGGAGTTCGGGGTGGGTGCAGGCGTCCAGTTGCGCGTTGCGCTCGCGATCGTCTCACCAGAAGTGTCTACCAGAACGCAGTGGCCGTTCGTGCTGGCCGCGTCGAGTCCGATCAGGTAATCGCGCTTCACGTTCGTATCCCGGAAGCGGGATCGTTCGAGCCATCTTGACGACTCTCCAGAAGACGACTGGCAATGCGCAGAACGACTTCGCGTTGCGCTTTCAACTGTTCGGGTTCGAGCGGATTGAAATCCAGATCGGGATGAAGGGCGGGAAGGGCGCCTACCATGAAGAGCGTGGTTCCCGCGATTGCGCTCGCGAAGTGGATCGGAGAGAGGGTGTCGGAAACCACTCGTGGGCCGCGATGCTCGGAGGCGACCTTTCTGAACATCTCCAGGAAAGGTTGCAGGTGTCGCAGCATTCGCGGGGGCTGGTCGGGGGTGGCGCCCACCATTTCACGCAGTAGAAGCCGAGCCGCAGTCGGTCGCCCGGCGATGTAATCGGTCCAGACGGCGATTGCGTTCTCCATACGAACCCGCAAATCGTCTTCACCGGAGAGCGCTTTCTCGATCTGCCTGAACAGGTCGCCGAGCGCATTCCCGAGAACGGCATCGTAGAGTTGCGCCTTGTCCTTGAAGTAGTAGATGATCGATGCGCGGCGAATTCCGACGGCGAGAGCCACGTCTTCGAGCCTTGCCTCGGCCAGGCCCCTGGCCGCAAATAGCTCTTCTGCGGCTTCCAGGATCGCGGTGCGAGTTCGCGTCGCTCGCGGACTGAGGACGGCCGGGGCAATCATGGATCGAGCCTACCTGCGCGCAGGTAGGCAGGTCAAACCCGTTCGCGTGTGGGCTGTAAGATGGTCGGGACCCTGTATCAAGGGTGTCAGGAGGACAGATGGAAGCCAGGATTGAGCAGTGGTTGGCGGAGATGAGCCTCGACGAGAAGGTCGAAATGCTCGCGGGGTCAGATATGTGGCACGCACCCGGGGTCGAACGACTCGGAATTCCGCCCATCAAGGTGACCGACGGTCCCAACGGCGCGCGCGGCGGAGCGTTTCGCGGCGCTATGACCTCCGCGTGCTTCCCCTGCGGCTCGGCGTTGGGTGCTACCTGGAACCCGGATCTGCTCGAGCGGGTCGGCGTCGCACTGGCCGAAGAGACGCGCACCAAATCCGCACACGTGTTGTTGGCGCCCACTGTGAACATCCAACGCTCACCCCTGGCCGGTCGAAACTTCGAGTGTTATTCGGAGGACCCGTATCTCAGCGCGCGACTCGCTGTGCGCTTCGTCCAGGGAGTCCAATCACAGGGTATCGGAACCACAGTCAAGCACTACGTCGCCAACGATTCCGAGTTCGAGCGCCACACGATCAGTTCTGAAGTAGGTGAACGAGCCCTGCGGGAAATCTACTTGCCTCCGTTCGAGGCTGCGGTCTGCGAGGCCGAAGCCTGGGGCATCATGTCGGCGTACAACAAGATCAACGGTACCTGGGCCAGCGAGCACGATCGTCTGCTCAACACGGTGTTGCGCGATGAGTGGGGATTCGATGGATTTGTGATCTCCGACTGGTTCGGCAGCAATAGCAGCGCTGGCTGCGCGAACGGTGGTCTTGATCTGGAGATGCCGGGACCAGCTCGGCACTACGGTGACAAGCTACTCGAAGCCATTCGCAGCGGAGAAGTCACAGAGGCAACGATTGACCAGAAAGTGCGGCGGCTATTGCTGCTGCGCGATCGTGTTGGCGTGTTCGAGGATCCCGAAGAGAAGCCCGAGCAGGCGATCGATCGACCGGAACACCGAGAACTGGCGCGTGAAGCCGCGGCCGAGTCCTTCGTGCTGCTCAAGAACGACACCGCGGTACTGCCGCTGGATCCTCAGAAACTCCAGCGTGTGGCCGTGATCGGTCCGAATGCAGATGTCGCGGTCGTGCATGGTGGCGGAAGTGCCCAGGTCAAGGCGCACTACCGCGTATCGGCGCTCGAGGGCATTCGCGATCGATTGCCGGATCTCGAGATCCTGCACGAGCCAGGCTGTACGAACCACAAGCTCACACCGGCACTCGACAATCGATACCTCTCGCACTCAGAAGGCGAAGCCGGACTGCGGGTCGAGTACTTCAACAACACGGAACTCGAAGGTGATCCGGCGTTCGTTACGAATATGAGCGAAGCTGAACTGACCTGGTTCGGGGAAGTTGCCAAGGGTGTCGAACCGTCTGCGTTCTCTGCTCGCATCACCGGAACGCTGGTCGCGCCCGAGAGCGGAGCGCACACTTTTAGCCTGACCAGTGCGGGGAAGACCCGGATTCTCGTCGACGGCGAACTGGTGGTCGACAACTGGACGCAGCAAACGCGCGGTGAGAGCTTCTTCGGTGCGGGCACCATCGAGGTGAGTGCCAGTGTCAAACTGAAGCAGGGCCAGAGTTACGACGTGCAGATCGACTACAGTCGGCAAGACGCGCCCGTTATCGCGGGTCTGCGCGCGGGGCTGCTTCTGCCGGTTCCAGAAGACCTGATGGAGCGCGCTGTCGCCGCTGCGGATCGGGCGGACGTCGCGATCGTCGTCGTTGGCCTGAATCCCGATTGGGAGTCTGAAGGGCGCGATCGCCTCGACATGGAATTGCCGGGTCGACAGGTGGAACTGATCGAGCGGATTGCGGCGGCGAATCCCCGCACGATCGTCGTCTTGAACGCAGGCTCACCACTGCGCATGGAATGGCTCTCGAAGGTGCCCGCGGTATTGCAGATCTGGTATCCGGGGCAGGAACTGGGCAACGCACTCGCCGAAGTCCTGGTCGGTGACCGGGATGCGGGCGGCCGCCTTCCCTTGAGCCTGCCAAAACGGCTCGAGGACAATCCGGCCTTCATCAACTACCCCGGTGAGAAGGGGCAGGTCTTCTACGGCGAAGGCGTTTTCGTAGGCTATCGCTACTACGATACGAAGGATGTCGAACCCCTGTTCCCATTCGGTCATGGGCTCTCCTACGGTTCTTTCGAGTACGATCGAATGTCTCTCAGTGCGAGAGAAATCGGTCCGGGTGATGGCATCGAAGTGCGTGTCGACGTGCGCAATACCGGTTCCCGCGTTGCGCAGGAGGTCGTTC
Organism: bacterium; assembly: GCA_024226335.1. Taxonomy (NCBI): domain Bacteria; species bacterium. Next base: position 825 of record JAAELY010000269.1, on the reverse strand, counting down.
AGGTCTACGTCAGCGACCCCGAGGCGAGTATTGCACGACCCGAACAGGAGCTTCGAGCATTCGAGAAGCTCTTATTGCGCGCTGGCGAGAGCCGCACCCTGAGTCTCCAACTCGGTCCTCGAGCGTTCTCGTTCTTCGACGTGACGACCGCAGGCTGGGTGGCAGAGCCGGGAGCGTTCGAGGTTCGCGTGGGTCGCTCGTCCCGGGACATCCGGGCTCGTGCCTCGTTCGAATTGAAATCCTGAGAGAGGGAATCGAAACATGAAATTTCTGCATACGATGGTTCGCGTGAGCGATCTGGATGTGTCGCTGGATTTCTATTGCAACAAGCTAGGCTTGATCGAACAGCGACGAATCGAAATCGAGGCAGGGCGTTTCACTCTCGTGTTCCTGGCGGCTGAGGACAATCCCGATGTACAACTGGAATTGACCTATAACTGGGATCCCGAGAAGCTGGAAACCGGTCGCAGCTTCGGGCACCTGGCGTACGCGGTGAAGGACATCTACGCCACGTGCCAGAGATTGGCGGATGGTGGCGTGACGATCAATCGACCGCCGCGCGATGGCTATATGGCATTTGTGCGCTCACCAGACGATGTCTCGATTGAACTCCTGCAGGAGGGAGGGGCACTGGCCCCGCAGGAACCCTGGGCGTCACTGCCCAATGTGGGCAATTGGTAGGAAGACTCTTATGACCGGTGTCTAGACCTCTCGGGTGCAGCGATGTCCTCGCCCGCACCGGTGTGGGTGTGTGTACCTCATGAGCTTCCAGTTGTAGAAGAAGGCCGCTGCCAACGACCGGGTCGGACACCACTGATCGACGAT
>JAAELY010000268.1 GCA_024226335.1 bacterium | reverse complement strand
GGCTCACTACTTCAACCCTGGCATCACCAACGCCCCCGACACCTGGAGCGTCAAAAAGGTCACGCCGCAGTCGATGATCCACCTCACCGAGAAACCCGTCGAGCTGGCCGAGCGGGCAATGATGTATTCCTCGCGAAAAGGCGAACGCGTCCTCGACCTGTTCGGCGGCAGCGGATCGACGTTGATCGCGGCACAGCGGATGGGGCGGAAAGCGTTCCTGATGGAGATCGACCCCAGCTACTGCGACGTGATCGTTCAGCGCTGGCAGGAGTTCACCGGCGAGCAGGCCCAGGGCTGGCGGGGCAACGAGTAGCGAGATGACCGAAGAAACGCCCCCGGAACCGGGGGCGAAAGGAAGGAAGCGGAAAAGGGGCCTACGAGCCGGCCTTTTTGACCGCGTCCCGGAACGCTCCTTCATCTTTATGTGCGAAGGCCACAGCGACCTGCCGCACCAGTCGGGTGGCGTTGCGCGGCCCAGCCGTCTTGTGGATCGCGTTGCGCTCGGCTGCGGTCAGCCGGAAGGCGAAGACCACCAGGTCCTCCTTGGCGGCCTTGGGCTTCTTCGACGCGGCCTTCGACTTGCTGGCCTTCGTGGTCTTTCGAGTGGTCGTCTTCTTCTTCGTAGCCATGGAATCCTCCGTCGCGGGATCTCCCGCAGTGAATGGAACCGATCAGTCGCGTTCGATGATGTCGGCCGCCAGAGCCTGGTCGTACGACAGCACCAGCGTGTAGGGCGTCCGCAACAGCCCGAGCTGCACCAGCGCCTCGACGCAGGGTTTGCCGTCGTACTCGGTGAAATCGGCGGCCTCGCATACACCGTCGAACCACCCGATGCGC
>JAAELY010000267.1 GCA_024226335.1 bacterium | reverse complement strand
CCCGCGCGGCTTCCAATGCCACTAAGCGGAATTTTTGCGACCGGCCCTGGAATCGTGTGAGGATGTCGCCGTGGGATGGGAAGCTCTCGAACAGTGGGGTGACGCTGCCACCCGTATTGAGCGGCTCGCTGGCGGAGTCGCCAACGACGTGTGGAGCGTGCGGGTCGACGGACACCTTGCGGTCGGTCGTCTCGGTGCGAGGAGCGATGCGGACCTCGCGTGGGAGACCGAGCTCCTCCAACACCTCGACCGTGAAGGCCTGACGGTGCCGGTGCCGATCCCGACAACGGACGGCCGGCTGTTCGTCGACGGTTTGGTGGTGATGACCTGGGTGGAGGGCGGGCCGCCCGAGACGGAGGCCGACTGGCGTCGCGTGGCGGACACGCTCCGCCAGTTGCACCGGTTGACACAGGACTGGCCGCAGCGCCCGGGCTGGCGATCGTCGACCGACCTCCTGCACGCCGAGACCGGGACGAAGATCGACCTTGGCGCGATGCCGGCTGAGGGCGTTGCTCGATGCCGAGCAGCGTGGCAGCGACTCACTGGACGCCAGACGTGCGTCGTCCACGGCGATTCCAACAACCTTGGCAACGTTCGCGTCAGCGCGGATCGGGTCGCGCTGATCGATTGGGACGAGTCGCACGTCGACGTTCCCGACCTCGACCTGGTGCTGCCCCATAACGCCGCCGGTCTCGACGACGATGCGCACGACATCGCTGCGCAAGCGTCGGCCGCATGGGAAGCCGCCGTGTGCTGGGACGATGAGTATGCAATCAGCCGGCTGGCCGAGGTACGAGCGGTCTGAACGAGCTGACCCACGCAGAGTGCTGGGTCACGCGCACCACACGCCGGCTTGAGCGACTACCCGGTCGGCTTCGCAGCCGCCTGCTCTGCCACCGCTCTCCACCCGGCTTCGATGGCGCCGTCCATGTAGGGGGTCGCGTGGGAGTCCGAGTTGGCGATGGAGATGCGCCCGAATTGAGCCCGCCCGATTTCATGCGGTGCCTGTCCCTCGGGCCACTCGGGATCGTCGAGCATCATGCGCCAGTAGGCGTAGCCATGGGGCCAGCGATTGACGGTGATCGCGCGGATATCTGTCTCGTGATCAAAGCCGTGTTGTCCCAGCAAGGACTGTAGTTGGTCGCGAACCTGCTGCTCGTAGATCTCGAACGGAGTGGAATAGACCATTGCGCGCCCGATCCGAAGCAGGTCGCGCAAAGACTCATCGCCTGTGGGTGCAGGTGTTGGATTGGCCATCATCAGGACCACCATGGGATCGTCCGGTCCGCGTGGCGGCTCGAAGCCGCCTGTCGTTGTCTGCGGGGCAGAGCTCAGCATCGTGAAGGGATCTTTGGGGCACGTCACCATGCTGGCGCCCAGTTTCGAGAAGGCGCGGCCATTGTCCAGGAGAACATTGGCATAGACGAGCGGCACCTTGACGCCATATCGGAGCGCGTTTTTTTGTGGGTCGGGCAGTTCCGGGCACAGGTGCGGAATCAGGCCGTTGTAGCAGGCCAGGATGCAATGATCGCTGGTCACTCGCAGGGCATCGCCGTCCTGTACGTAGTCGACCTCCACTTTCTCACCACCGATATTCCGCACGCCGACCACGGTGCTGTTGAGCCGCAGCCGAGTTGTATTCTCGTCGCGGTCAAGCGCTTCGTAGTTGAAGCGGCTGGTGGCGATATCCTTGAACCCCGGGGATTCGGGTGCCACCGTCGGGATCAGTTTGTGGACGAGTAATCTCGTAACAGAGGCATTGCCATCCGCAAAGTAGCGAGCCTGGAAGACCGTTTTCGCGGCACCTATCGCCAGGGAGTGCACCGTTCCGGCGAGCCACCCCATGCCCTGCAATCCGGGTGCAGCCCCTGCGAGTGCTTCGATGACTGCGTGACTCCAGCCCGTATATCCATTGCCCACCCGAAGTACCGCATCCAGGATTGGCAGTGTCTCCTTGTCGAGGCCGACGCGGTCGACGAGGAAGCGGCTGTAGCTGACGGTCGATACGTATTCGAATTTCCGGCTGAGCGACAAGTCATCGAGGAAGTCCCGATCGCCTCCGAACAGGGCAATCAGTTTCTCCTGCTCCGCTGCCGGGATCGGGAGCGTCCGAACCATGCTCTGGTAGTCGCCCTCGCCATGCATCGTCAAGAGCCAGTTACCGCCGGCCGTCTTGTGACCGTCTTCTCCCGGAAGCGCCAGCGCGTTGTCGGCCGCAATGTTCGCCATTGCGAAGTCGTCAGAGGTGTTGGCCTGCATTGCGTCCGTGTCGATGCCGAGGTCGTCGAGCACGCCTTTGGTGATCAGGCCGTAGTCGTCCGGCATCTCCAGGTTCTGCGCACCGCCCAGGCCCAGTAGCATTCGCCCGTTGTAATGAAACTCGTTGCGCTTCGCGTGTCCGCCGAAGTCATCATGGTTGTCGAGGACGAGGATGCGCGCGTTGGTGCCCATCTTTTTGCGCTGGAACCACGCGGCCGCGAGCCCGCTGATGCCTGCGCCGACAACGACCAGATCGTAGTGTTCATCGAGTGAGCGATACTCGGCGGGCTTGTCCCCGTTCCAGGCCAGCGCATGGGCCACCTCGAATGAACCCGGGTGGCTGCCCCGCATCCCGGTGAGGGTTGGCGGGTAGTAGACGGATGATTCACCCGAGGCGCTCGGGCCAACCTGCGCGAGCAGGTCGGCGGGTGCCAGTAGAACTGCGCCCGCACCGACGGCAACGCCATTCAGGAAATCTCGGCGTGTTACGCGCACGGCCATCGCGGCCTCCTGGGATTGGACATGTCAGGTGACAGGCTCTAGCATGTCACTTGACATGTCAAGCGCCTACCAAGGAATCGTCGTCGGCGATCGCAAGCAACAGATACTCGAAGAAGCGATCGGGATCATCGCGTCAAAGGGCTACGGCAAACTGACGATGCGGGCGTTGGCCCGGGCCAGCGGCATGAAGCTCGGCGCGCTGCAATATCACTTCCGCACCTGGGAAGACATGCTTCGCGCGCTGGCCGCATTTATCTCGGAGACGTATCGAGTCTCGTTCGAGGTACTGAAACCCGGTGTGGAGGCGCCCTGTCTTCGGGACATCGTGCGGTTCCTCGCCGAAGATGCGCCCGGTTCCGTGTTACAGGCCGATCGGCTGTTCCCTCAACTGTGGGCGATGGCGCAGGTCGAGCCGGTGATGGAAGCGTTGCTGGACGACATCTACGTGGAGTACCTGGACAAGCTCGAGAAATGCCTCGTCGACATGGGAAGTACGGCACCCCGTGCAGAAGCGCTCGCACTGATGTCGTTGTTGGAGGGGGCGACTTTGTTCGTGGGCAGCGGCCGTCGCTGGGCGGACGACGCCGATGCCGTGCGCGATGCCGCGCTCGCATTCATTGACGCCCGGTATGGCCAGGAGAATTGACGATGAAAGTGAGAGAGCGATGACTGATGCACACGCACTCGACGGCACGATAGACAAGGCAGCCTTCCGGT
>JAAELY010000266.1 GCA_024226335.1 bacterium | reverse complement strand
CCCACTCGGAGTCGTACTGACCCCCGTGCTCGAAGACCATCCGAACCGCTCGCTCACGAACCTCTTGCGAAAACCTGCTCTTGCGTCCCATGACCCCATCCTCTCAAGGAATAAGGTCTCCGGGAAACCCGGGGCGATTCAATATGGATGTCGTGTGTCGAAAAGGCGCAAGAGCCGGATGCGGGGGATTTTCGGCTAGTATGCGGCTCGATAGTCTCTCCGGAACAAGCTCTCCAGAAAGAAGGAGCCTTCGATGGCCGACAACCTCCCCGATACCATCCCCGCCGATTTCATGGCGGCCTTCGCTCATCTCGGCAGCAAGGACAAGCTCGGCGTCGAGGAGATGAAGCTGATGGTTCTGCTCGAAGCTGCTGGTGAGCCTCTTTACGAGAAGCTGGCCTCCCTGGCTCCCGAAGGAGAAGCGACCGACCTCCTTTTGAAAAGCGGTCGCGAAGAGAAGGCGCACGCGCACCGTTTGAAGAAGGCGATCGAGATCTCGAGTGGCGAGGATTTCGAGATTCCATCTCTCGACCAGAATCCCTACCGGGATCCGCCTCCGTTCAGCGAGTTGACTCCGGAACTCCTGGAGGGCATCGCGGCCGGTGAGATCAACGGAGATGCCGGGTACCAGAAATGGGCCGACAACGAAGCCGACCCCAGGATTGCCGAACTGCTGCGCCAGAACGGCCACGAAGAAGCTCTCCACGGCGAACGCGCAAACCGGGTTGCGGAAATTCTGCGCGGTTAGGCCAGCCTGGCACACGCATTGCGAGGCACGATGTCGAATTCACTCCCCCCCATCCGCGTGGCAGCGATCGGTCTGGACCACGGGCATATCTTCGGCATGGCTCATTCGGTCGTGGCCGCGGGCGCCGAACTCGTTTCCTTTTTCCCGTCGACCGGAGGCCTGGCCGAGATCTTCGCCAAGGCGCATCCGGATGCCCGGGCCGTTGCGGATCCCCGAGAGATCCTGGAAGACGACACGATTCAGCTGGTCCTGTGCGCGGCCGTGAACGCCGATCGCGCGGCCATTGGGCTCGACGTCATGCGGCACGGCAAGGACTTCATGAGCGACAAGCCGGGCGTCACGACTCTCGAACAGCTGGCCGAGGTTCGTCGCGTGCAAGCCGATACGGGACGCATCTACTCGATCTGCTTCAGCGAGCGCTTCGAAAACCAGGCCACGGTGCGCGCGAGCGAACTCGTCTCCGAAGGCGCGATCGGCCGCGTACTGCAAACGGTCGGGCTCGGACCGCATCGCATGAACGCACCGACGCGTCCCGAGTGGTATTTTCGGCGCGCCCGCTACGGCGGCATTCTATGCGACATCGCATCGCATCAAATGGATCAGTTCCTGCACTTCACCGGAGCCAGTGAAGCGCGCGTGGTCGCATCGAGGATTGCCAATCACGCCCACCCCCAGTACCCCGAACTCGAAGACTTTGGCGAGGTCCTGCTGGAAGGAGACGGTTGCAGTGGCTATGTGCGCGTGGACTGGTTCACGCCGGACGGTCTTTCGAGCTGGGGCGACGGTCGCCTGACCCTACTGGGCAGCGAGGGTTTCATCGAAGTGCGAAAGAACATCGATCTGGCCGGGCGCGCCGATGGCAGCCATCTCTTTCTGGTGGACGGCGATCAGACGCGACACATCGACTGTAGCCAGGTCGCTCTTCCGTACGGGCGTCAGCTTCTGGAAGACGTGCTGAACCGCAGCGAGACCGCCATGACTCAGGTGCACTGCTTCCTGGCCTGCGAGCTGGCCTTGCAGGCGCAGGCGCAGGCCGGAGTACTACCCCCGCGAAACCAGGAGGATGCCAGGTGAGTGAACGACTGCGCGTGGCCGTCGTCGGGCTGGGCGTCGGGATTCAACACCTCGCGGCGTGGAAGCAGATCGACGATCTCTTCGAAGTCGTGGCGGTGTGCGACATCGACGAGGCCAAGGCGCGACTCGTCGCGGAGAAACTGGAGATCCCACGCGTCGAGACGAGCTATGAATCACTCCTGGCGGGCGATGAAGCCCCCGACATCGTCGACATCTGCTCGCCGCCCCATCTGCACTTCGAAATGTCGGTGGCAGCCCTGCAGTCCGGACGGCACGTCGTCTGCGAAAAGCCTCTCGTACCGAGTCTGGCCGCCTGTGACGAACTGATTCGCATCGAAGCCACAGCGCGAGGCAGGTTGATGCCGATCTTCCAGTACCGCTTCGGAAATGGTTTGCGGAAGCTGCAACATCTGATCGCACGCGGCCTGACCGGGCGCGCCTATCTGTCCACGATCGAAACCGCATGGTTGCGCGGAGACGCATACTACGCAGTGGACTGGCGTGGAAAGTGGGAGACCGAACTGGGTGGCGTGATGACGACACACGCGATCCACAGCCACGATATTCTCTGTAGTGTGATCGGACCGGTGGCGGGAGTCTTCGCGCGCGCGACGACACGCGTCAATCCGATCCAGACCGAGGATTGTGCGGCCGTTTCCCTCGAGATGGAAGACGGTTCGCTCGCGACCCTTTCAGCCACACTCGGCTCGCGGCCCGAGGTCTCCCGCCTGCGTTTCAGCTTCGAAAACCTGACCGCCGAAAGCAGCCACTCGCCCTATCACCCTTCGGCCGATCCGTGGCTATTCACCGGAGCCGACAAATCGCTGCAAAAGGAAATCGATGCCGCGATCACCGAGCTAGAACCCGGTCGGGAACTCTACGCGGGACAGTTCGAACACTTCCACGCCGCCCTCAGCTCGGGCAAAGAGCTTCCGGTCACGATGACCGATGCGCGTGCTTCGTTGGAACTACTGACCGCAATCTACAGCTCCGCTCAAACTGGCCAGCCCGTCGCACTTCCGATTGCGTCCGACCACCCGAACTTCTCGGGCTGGCTTCCGCATTAGGCGGAGACAGCCTGCTCTTCCTTCAAACGCTTCTCCTCGGCTTCGGCCTCGGCTCGCTCGCGTAGTTTCTCCGCCATGCGCTCCTGGATCTCGGCCTCGACCTTGGCCCTTTCCTTCGGAGCCATTTCCGCCAGGTCTGCTTCCGAGATCCCCATCTCGCGCAAGACTTCTTCTCTCAAGCGCGCGAGTTGTTGTTCTCGGATATAGGAGAGAAGCCCTTTCTCGAGGATCTCGGAAATCGGGTTGGATGAATCGGCGGGCGCGCCGTCCAGTGTGTGCCGCTCCCGCGCCTCTGCTGAAATGTCTACTTCCGAACCGGACACCACGGAAGGGCTTGCGCGTGCCAGAAGCGGAGCGGAACGGACACGGGGAGCGGGCGTTACCTGACTGCGCAGACTCGGGATTGATAGGTCTTCGCTCACGGCCGGTCCCCAGGCGCAGTTCCGAGCGCCACTCTTGAAAGAGAGCAAGCTCCGTGCCTGGCGTGGTTCGCCCGCATGGCGACCTCTGCGCGCTGGCGACCGCGGTGCACCACCTCTGGGCCGGCCGATTCTGCCCACCGGAAATATGCGGACCGGACCGCGATACCCGACGAGTCAGATCGGCCAGTGGCGTACACTGGCGCTCGGCACGTCCACCTGGACCCACGAGAGGAAACAGTGAAGAGGCTTCTGATTACCGGGATCGTCATCGCACTACTGGCTGCGCTTGCGCTCGCGCAACGCCACGTGATTCTGGCCTACGGCCTGTCTTTGTCGGGTACACCCGAGTTTCTGGAAGCGCAGGACGAAGGCCCGGACGTGCGCTGGCACGATGACTACTTCACTGTGCAGGCGCTGGATGAAAACACGTTTGCGATTGGCGAACCGCGTTTCTATCAGCAGAACTACAGCTATCTGATCGTGGGCTCGGAGCGCGCGGTTCTTTTCGACGCGGGACCGGGATACCGCGACATCCGCCCGGTCGCGCAGGCTTTGACGGATCGGCCCATCACCTTCATTCCGTCGCACTTCCACTACGATCACGTCGGCAACCAGATCACCTTCGAGCACGTCGCGGTGCTCGACCTGCCCTATCTGCGCGCGCGCGCGCCCGACGGCCGCTTGCAACTCACGTTTGACGAGCACCTCGGCGCGGCCGAAAACATCGAAGCTCCCGAGCTTCAAGTCGACGTGTGGCTTGCTCCGGGTTCGCGAATCTCGCTGGGCGACCGAGTGTTGCAGGTGCTCTACACGCCGGGACATACCGAAGACTCGGTGTCGCTGCTCGACTTGAAATCGGGAGACCTGTTCACGGGCGACTTCATCTATCCCGGGCCGCTGTTCGGAATGCTCCCGAACAGTGGCATGGGCGATTACCTGCAAGGCGCGAGCACCGTCCTGGGCGCCGTGCGACCAGACGCGCGCGTGTTCGGCGCACATCGCGTCGCTCCCCCGGGAGCACCGGAACTGGCGGTCGAAGATGTAAAGGATCTGCAGTCCGCGCTGCGCGCGATCCAGGCCGGAGAACTACAGGGCGAGGGCGTGTATCCGGTGGTCTATCGGATCAATGGACGCGTGGATCTGTACGCGGAACCGGGCTGGCTACAGAACTGGACACCCCGGCATCCAGAGGCCGCAAAGTAGACGCAGGAGGAACCCGCGCGATCGCCTCTAGAAGATCTCGTGCTCTTCTGTGAGGAATACGGCGGAATTTTCCAGATCGATGAAGCGCTTCTCGTCCTCGAGCAAGAGTCGCGCGGCCTCGGTCGCGGCCTCCGCATCGACGCCCAGGGATTCGAGTCGCTCGAACCAGACTTCGGTGATTCCGTCGTAGGGCGGCGCCGCGCCGCGCGGCTGGCGAACGGCTTCGCTCGCTTCCACGAGCGTGTGGCTCTGCACGTAGCGCACCATGCCCAGGACTTTGCGCAGCGACTTCACCAGCGGTCCGTGGTCGTTCAACCAGGTCTTGCGAAATTCCTCCGCTGACAGAGCGGGGTTTCGGCGCACGCAGTAGACGAGTTTGATCATCTCGGAACCTCGGGGAAGGGGGTCTGTCAGAGGAGCGACTTCAAGAACTCCTGCGTACGGGTGGCTGCGCCGCTATCCGCTCCGAAGGGCACCGCGCAGAAATCCGTCACTCCGGCGTCGACCAGTCGGTCGACGCACTTGCGCAGTTCCGCCTCGTCGCCGAGCAGCGCCACATCACCGGGTTGGCTGCCACTGCCCTCGCGATCGAGCATGGCGCGATAGGAAGGCAGGGTGTTGTACACGGCGAAACTCTTGTTGGCCTTCGCGCGCGCCGCTTCCACATCCGAGACCAGCGCCGTCGGAAGGGCCGCAAGAATGCGCGGCGCTGCGCGACCCGCGCTTCTGGCCGCATCGTTGATCGAAGGCACGATGTGCTTCGACAGGGTCTGCAGACCCGACATCCAGGTCGAGGTGCCGTCCGCCAGAGTTCCCGCGACTTCGAGCATGAGCGGGCCGAGTGCGGCGATCAGCAGTGGAACCGGATCGGCTCCCGCGACCTGGAGCCGTGCGTGGACCCGGTAGACCTCGCCATCGAAAGCCGCAGGTTCCCCGCGCAGAAGGGGTGCAAGCACCCCGAGGTACTCGCGCATCTGCTTGGCGGGCTTTGCGTAGGAGAGGCCAAACATGTCCTCGATGACAATCTTGTGGGAAAGACCGATCCCGAGGGTAAACCGACCTGCGCAGGCGACCTGGACGGTCAACGCGTGCTGGGCCATGGCGGCGGGGTGTCGCGGAGGCGACGGCACGACTCCGGTCACGAGTTCGATGCGCGCGGTTTCGCGACCCACCAGGGCCGCGAGAGTCATGGCATCGAAGCCAAAGACGTTGGGGTAGGAAATGAAGTCGAAGCCATCGGCCTCGATGACCCGCGCTTCCCCGATGACGTCTTCCAATGTGGCCGTGGGCAGCAATGAGGTCTGGCTGAAGAGTCCGATGCGCATGGCTTGAGTCATCCCCTCGAAGGTTTTCGCGGCTCGATCAGTCCGAGGATCCCGAACCGCGCGGAAATTCGGGCGGCGGGATCATCTCCATCTTCGACGGTTCCCAGTACGTGCGCAGCGACAGGACCTTGCCCTCGTCGTTCACCCGGTACACGAACACGCCAAAGAGCTTGGTGAGCATTCCGTTTTCGAATTGAATCATCAGCGTGCCGATGTTGGCGCACTCATCCCCCGAGACGATCGAGTGCTGAAGCTGAAACACGGGACGCGCGGCGGCGATGTTCTTGTCCCAGAACGCTTCGATCTTTTCCTTGCCTCGATGTCCTTTGCCCTCGGGATCGAGAATCGACTTGCCGACGGGGTCCTCGACAATCCCGTCATCGGCAAAACCATCGACCCAGGTCTGCTTGTCTCCGCGCAGGACGGCGTCCATCGAACGCCAGGCCGCCCGTTGCGCGGGGTGTTCTGAATCGGGACCGGGAAGTTCGGACATCGAATACCTTTCGCCTGGCGCCCTTCAGGCCACCGCCGTGTTGCGGCGCATCATGGCCGCGCGCCGACAGCGCGCCACGATCTCTCCGCGCTGATTGGTCGCCCGGTGCTCGAACGTAACGATGCCCCATTCGGGGCGCGATTTGGATTCGCGGCGATCGACCACTTCGGTCCGCGCCACGAGTGTGTCGCCCAGGAAGACCGGCTTGGGAAATTCGACCTTCTCGAAACCCAGATTGCCGACCGTTGTCCCCAGCGTCGTGTCGCCGACACTCAACCCCACCAGCAGCCCGAGCGTGAACAGGCTGTTGACCAGAATCTGGCCGAACTCCGCGCTCGCGGCGTACTCCGCGTCCAGGTGCAGGGGCTGTGGGTTCATCGTCAACGTCGAGAACAACAGATTGTCGGTCTCGGTGATGGTTCGGCCGGGTTGATGGTTGAATACATCGCCGACCTGGAGTTCTTCGAAGTACTTTCCGGACATCGCTCCTCCTGGTGCCGCGCGCGCTAGTGTACCCGCACGGACGGGGGTTTGTCGGAGTTCGCGAAGGAGCGAGTGTGGAGTTGAAGACCCCGTCCGGCCGCCGGGTCAGTCCAGCGACTCCAGGCAGTTCTCGCACAGATAGGTCGTCGTGTGCTTCGGATCGCCGACCGCCAGATAACCGCTATCGCCGCGGAAGAGGTGTCGGCCACAACCTGCGCATTCCTGTTCAGCGTTGAGCACCAGCGGCTGCCAACCGGCCACGTCGGGAAACTCCAGGGGTTGTGCTTCGGGTCGAGAAGGCGTCTCGACGCCCGCGTCGTCCCGGGCTTCGTCTTCGCGGTCGTCACGCAGCGATTCGGCGGCATGGAGCGCCGCGTCGCGCGCCTTGTAGGCCACGTCCCGGGCAATCTCGGCGGCTTCGCGGGCGACGCGTCCGCCTTCTTTCGCGCGCTCTCCCGCGTCACGCCCACGCTCGCGCGTTTCGCGAACCCGGTGCCGCCAGCGGTCTTCGAAGCGATGACCGAAGTCCCGGGCTTCTTCGACCACGTCTTCGACCAGATCGCCGACGTTGTCGGTCACCGTCTCGACCACATCGACCGCGTCTTCGAGCAGATTGCGCACCAGGTTCGAAACCGGCACGCGCAATTCCTCGGCCGCCCGCCTCAACGATTCATCCAGCTCATCGGAGATTCGTGTGTGCATGACCTTTTCCTTTCTCCGTCCTCGGCGCCGGCCGCGCCGCGAACGCTTTTCATCTCTGGATTCTTCATCGGATGTCATGTGTTCATTTGTATCACATTGAGCTACGACCGCAACGCTGTTCGGGCGACGACGTTCAGGTCTGGGCGCTCCTGTCCGATATAGACGTAACTTTCCACAGCTTCGCCGAGGGGGCCGAAGCGGGCAAATCGTCAGGATTATCATGGGCATAGGACTCGAAATTGCGGCTCGGACGTCGCCGATGGAGCGCACACAGAACGCGTTGCACAAGACCTTCTCTCAGCTCAGCAGCCTGAAGCGCGTCAACTCGGCTTCGGATGACGCCTCCGCACTGGCTCGGTCCGAGAATCTGAGAGCCTTCGAACGGGCGCTGGCGCAGGGCGAACGCAATCTGAACGACGGCGTATCGCTCACACAGACGGCCGAGAGCGGTCTCGGGCAGATCGGCGAGCAACTGTCGCGACTGCGGGAACTCTCGGTACAAGCGGGCAGTCCAGTGCTCGACGACACCGGACGGGCCGCTCTTCAGTCCGAAGCCGATGCGATCACCAGCGAGATCACGCGTCTGTCGAAGGCCACGCAGTTCAACGGGCAGGGTCTTCTAACGGGCGAACTGTCGGGTAGCAACGCGGTGACGCTGCGCGATGGCAGCGCCGAGGGCGCCATACAGTTGTCGATCGCCGACAGTAGCGCGGACGCGCTGGGCCTGGCGGGATTCGATGTGACGGATCCGGCTTCTCTCGAGAACATCGATTCGGCCATGACTTCGATCAATTCCAGCCGCGCGGAGCTTGGCGCATTTGGCAATCGTCTCGAATCGGGCATCCACAACCTGCAGGCGCAAAGAGAGAACACAGCGGCGGCGAACTCGCGCCTCGTGGACGCGGATGTCGCAAAAGCGACGGCTGAACTCGCCAAGAATCAAGTCCAGCAGGAGTTCCAGATCGCCGTTTCTGCACAGGCGAACATCTTGTCGGGCGCCGCGTTGCACCTCTTGCGCTGAGCAAGCTTGCGGATTGCGTCGGGGCGACGCATGTTTCTTTCACGCATGGATGATGAAGCCCTCTTCGACATCGGTCAGCTGGTCACACACCAACGATTCGACTACCGCGGCGTGATCGTGGACGTCGATGCCACGTTCCAGCTCAGCGACGAATGGTACGAAGAAGTCGCTCGCTCCCGTCCACCGAAGGACCGCCCGTGGTACCACGTGCTCGTGCACGGCGGCGATACGACCACGTACGTAGCCCAGCGCAACCTGTGCGCCGATCCCGAGCCCGAACCGGTTGAACACCCGATGGTCGAAGAGTTCTTCCGGAGCTTCGAAGACGGTCGCTACGTGACGGTCAATCCGCTCAACTGAGCGCACGCGGGCTGGCCCGCATTTCTGGCCGGGCCTCTAGGCTCCCGCAATCGTCATCTTTGCAATGCGCAACGGCGGTGAAGCCACGCTGCGATGCCAGACGAGTTCGCTGCCAATCGCGTCGATTGATTCGAGCATGGCACCGAAGTTCCCGGCAATCGTTACTTCCTCTACGGGATGCACGATCTTGCCCTTCTCGATCCACAGCCCCGCCGCACCGCGCGAGTAGTCTCCGGTTACGGGATTGAATCCCATACCGATCAACTCGGTCACGAGCAGCCCCTTGTCGGTCGCCGCAATCAGCTCGTCGAGCGTCTGCGCACCCGGCTCCAGCCAGAGATTGGTCGAACCGGCGGCAGGCGGTCCCGAAACGCTACGAGTGGCGTTGCCCGTCGAATTCATGCTGAGCTTGCGAGCGGAATAACTGTCGAGCAGATAAGTACGCAGTTCCCCGTTTTCGACCAACTGATTGCGGCGCGTGGCCAGGCCTTCGCCGTCGAAGGGCTTGCTGCCCAGGCCTCCGGGACGACGACCGTCATCGATCAGATTGAAACCCGGCACCGCGATCTGTTCGCCGATTCGACCGGCGAGAAAGCTCGTGCCGCGATACACCGAGTAGCCGTTGAGACACTGCGAAAGCTGCCCGAGAAGACTCGGTGCAGTCATAGAGTCAAAGATCACCGCGGCCTCACAGGTCGGCACCTGCCGGCCCCCCAGTCGCCGGACCGCACGCTCGGCGGCGCGGCGTCCCACGTCTTCGGGTGCGTCCAGATCCGAAAGTCGCCGCGCCACAGTCATCCAATAGTCGCGTTGCTTCGATCCGCCTTCTTCGGCGAGCGGCTCCGCGAACAGCGAGTGCCCCGCCTTCTCGTACTCACCCAGAAATCCCTTGCTGGATCCGTACACGACGCGCGAGAAATCCGCGCTGACCTGTGAACCCTCGGAGTTGACGATGCGCGGATCAAAATCCCGCGCGGCGGATTCGGCCCTGCGCGCGGCGTCGATGCGATCTTCGACCGACCAGGGGCGATCGCCGGGATCGAAGAGATCCAGGTCCGGGAGCCCTTCTGCGAAAGCCTCTTCGGGTAGACCGGCGGTCGGATCCTCGGCGATCGCGTGCGCGAGTTCGACGGTTTCGCCGGCCATCTTGTCGATCATCTCGGGCGCGAGATCGCTGGTCGACGTGACCGCGCTGCGCAAGCCCGACTTGCCTTGTACGAGCACGCGAATACCCAGAGTTTTCTCGCGCGCCTGCTTCACGAAGTCGATCTCTTCGCCGCGCACACGTGCCTCCAACGCATCGCTTTCGATCAACACGGCATCGGATTCGGCCGCTCCCGCTTGCATCGCCCGCTCGATCGCCCGCTCGACGGCCTTGCCGCTCATCCTTCCGTCCCTCCCACCGTCAGCGCGTCGAGGCGGATCGTCGGCAGTCCGACTCCCACCGGAACGCCCTGCCCGTCTTTGCCGCAGGTGCCCACACCCCAGTCCAGTTCCAGATCGTGCCCGATGCGCGAGACGCGCGTCAGCACGTCGGGTCCATTGCCGATCAACGTCGCTCCCTTGACCGGCGCACCGATGCGTCCGTCTTCGATGCGGAAGGCTTCGCTGGCCGAGAACACGAACTTGCCGCTGGTGATGTCGACCTGACCGCCGCCAAATGAAACCGCGTACAGACCGTTCTTGACCGACTTGAGAATGTCTTCGGGATCGTCGTCGCCCGCGAGCATGAAGGTATTGGTCATGCGCGGAATCGGCAGATGCGCGTAACTTTCGCGACGGCCGTTGCCGGTCTCGGGAACGCCCATCAAACGAGCGTTGAGTCGATCCTGCATATAGCCGAGCAAGATGCCGTTCTCGATCAGCACATTGCGTTGCGTCGGCGTGCCCTCGTCGTCCACGTTGAGAGATCCGCGCCGCTTCTCCAGCGTGCCGTCGTCGATGACCGTCACTCCGTCTGCCGCCACGCGTTCGCCAACCCGATCGGAAAACGCCGAGGTCTTCTTGCGATTGAAATCACCTTCCAGACCGTGACCGATCGCCTCGTGCAGGAGGATGCCCGGCCAACCCGGTCCCAGCACCACGTCCATGGTACCCGCAGGACACGCCTGCGCCTCCAGATTGACGACCGCGGCGTGTACCGCCTGATCGACCAGCTTCTTCCAGGCCTTGGGATCGACCAGTTCGTCAAAACCGTAGCGCCCGCCCATCCCCTGGTAGCCGATTTCGCGTTGCGAACCGTCTTCGGCAATCACCTGCACGTTCAGACGCACGAGCGGTTGAATGTCTCCGACCAGGCGACCGTCGCTGCCCGCAATCAGGAGGTGGCGGTGTTGTGCGATCACGCTGGCCATCACCTGCTTGACGCGTGGATCGTGTGCACGCGCGTAGGCGTCGATCTCTTCGAGCAAGTCGACCTTCTGCGAAACCGCCACTTCGGTCGCAGGCTGGGCAACCGGATACAGATCGCGTACCGCCTGCCCCTTTCCCGACACGGCGACCGAACGATCTTCACTGCTCCCCTGCGCGATCGCGCGCGCAGTCGTGGCGGCGAGTTTCAGACTGTCGACCGTGATCTCGTCGGAGTGCGCATAGCCCTGGCGTTCGCCGACCTGTGCGCGCACGCCCACTCCCTGCTCCAGGTGTCGACTGCCGCCTTTGACGATGCCCTCTTCGAGCGAAACGGAATCCTGGGTGCTGTACTCGAAGAACAGATCTGCGTAGTCGATCGGCCGCTCGAGTGCAGTTCCGAGCGTGGCGGCCAGGCTGTTCTCGTCGACACCGAAGCGATCTGCGAAAAAGGAAAGAGAACTCACCGGCTCGGGCTCTGACATGCGAATTCCTTTGATTGGGCTGCGGGGGACGTTTTTTCGGCAGGGGGCAATGCAACGTAGCAATTCCCGGCCGGGTAACCCCGGGGTAGAGGCTTGACCGAACGATCTTCTGTCAGTCCGGCCTGAAAGGCCCTCAGCCTTCGCGGAATGGCGAAAAACCTAGTCAAGAGGGACTGCACAGGCTGCCGATCCCGTCTATCATTCGCGCAGCCATGAGCAAGCCTCACACCACATCCCGCGACCGAACCCAGACGCTGAAGTCCCGGCTCGCCGAGCGCATCCTCGTGATCGACGGTTCGATGGGGGCCTTTCTACAGGGCTTCGGGCTGGAGGAGGCCGATTTTCGGGGCGAGCGCTTCGCCGAACACCCGCGCGACCTCAAGGGCAATAGCGATGTCCTGTGTCTGACCCGTCCGCAGGTGATCGATCAGGTCTATCGGGCCTACCTGGATGCGGGCGCCGATATCGTGACCACGGCCAGTTTCACTGCGACGCCGATCTCGCAATCCGACTACGGACTGGAAGACCACTGCCACGAGATCAACGTTGCAGCGGCGAAGCTCGCTCGAACGGCCTGCGACGAGTATTCGGCCAACAATCCCGACAAGCCGCGATTCGTGCTCGGTTCGATCGGGCCGTTGAATGTGACGCTCTCACTCTCCCCGAGCGTCGAGGACCCCGGGTATCGGACGCACACGTTCGATCAGGTGAAGGACGCCTACGCGGTGCAAATCCGCGGACTGATCGAAGGCGGCGCCGATCTGCTCGCGATCGAGACGATTTTCGATCTGCTCAACGCCAAGGCCGGAATCGCAGCGTGCTTGGAAGTGTTCGAGGAAATCGGTAAAGAGCTTCCGCTGGTGATCTCGGGCTCGATCAGCGACAAGGCGGGGCGACTCCTGTCGGGACCGACGGTCGAGTCCTTCTGGGCGGCGGTCGAACACGCGCGGCCGATTTCGGTGGGACTGAACTGCGGTCTGGGCGCGACCGAACTGCGGCCCTACATCGAAGAGCTTTCGGGTCTGGCCGATACCCATATCCACGCCTATCCGAACGCCGGCCTGCCCAACGCAATGGGCGCCTACGATGAAGAACCGGAGACGACCGCCGCGTTGCTGCGAGAGTTCGCTGAAAGCGGGCTCGCCAATATCCTGGGCGGTTGCTGCGGTACGACACCCGACCACATCGCGGCCATCGCCCGCGCCGTCGACGGTATCGTTCCGCGTTCGATCCCCGAGGTCCAGCGCTACACGCGCTACTCGGGGCTGGAGTCGTTCAAGATCACACCGGACTCGAACTTCACGATGATCGGAGAGCGCACAAACGTCACGGGTTCGCGGCGCTTCGCGAACCTGATCAAGAAGAACGACTTCGCCACAGCCCTCGACGTCGCTCTCGAACAGGTTCGCGGCGGTGCGAACCTGATCGACGTGAACATGGACGAGGGCATGCTCGATTCAGAGGCCGCAATCACCACATTCTTGAATCTGATGGCAAGCGAGCCCGAGATCGCCCGCGTTCCGGTCGTGGTCGACAGTTCCAAGTGGTCGGTCATCGAAGCGGGATTGAAGTGCCTGCAGGGCAAGTCAGTGGTCAATTCGATCAGCCTCAAGGAAGGCGAAGCCGACTTCCTGGAAAAGGCCCGCCTCGTGCGCCGCTACGGCGCGGCAGCGGTCGTAATGGCCTTCGACGAGCAGGGCCAGGCGGAGACCGTCGAGCGCAAGGCCGAGATCTGCCAACGCGCCTACAAGCTCTTGACCGAAGAAGTCGGTTTCTTCGCCGAAGACATCATCTTCGATCCGAACATCCTGGCGATCGCCACGGGCATCGAAGAACACTCCGAGTTCGCCAGGAACTTCATCGAGGCGGCCAAGATCATCAAACAGACCTGTCCCGGTGCGAAGATCAGCGGTGGTGTCAGCAATCTGAGCTTCTCGTTCCGGGGCAACGATGTGGTACGCGAGGCCATCCACTCCGCCTTCCTCTTCCACGCCATCCGCGCGGGCCTGGACATGGGCATCGTCAATGCCGGCCAGCTCGTGGTGTACGAAGACATTCCGCCGGAACTGCTCGAGCACGTCGAAGACATCATCTTCAACCGACGTGAAGATGCGACCGAACGCATGGTCGAGCTTGCAGAGACCGTGCGCGGTTCCGGCAAGCAGCGAGAGGTCGATCTGTCCTGGCGCGAGGCCAGCGTCGAAGAGCGGATCTCGTACGCAATGGTGCGCGGCGTCGTCGACTTCATCGACGAAGACACCGAAGAAGCCCGTCAGAACTACCCGCTGCCCTTGAACGTCATCGAAGGTCCGCTGATGGACGGCATGAAAGCCGTGGGAGATCTCTTCGGCGAAGGCAAGATGTTCCTGCCCCAGGTCGTAAAGAGCGCGCGGGTCATGAAGCGGGCCGTGGCCCACCTGGAACCCTTCATGGATCAGGACAAATCGGCGCCGTCTAGCCAGGGAAAGATCGTCCTGGCGACGGTCAAGGGCGACGTGCACGACATCGGCAAGAACATCGTGGGCGTGGTGCTCGGCTGCAATAACTACGAGGTCCTCGACCTGGGCGTGATGGTTCCAGCCGAGAAGATCCTGCAGACGGCGCGGGAAACCGGTGCCGATGCCATCGGTCTGTCCGGGCTCATCACCCCATCGCTCGACGAAATGGTGCAGGTGGCGCGCGAGATGGAACGCCTGGACTTCGAAGTGCCGCTGCTGGTCGGTGGCGCGACGACCAGCAAGCAACACACCGCCGTCAAGATCGCACCCGAGTACGGCTCGTCGGTCGTGCAGGTACTCGATGCGTCTCGGGTAGCAGGCGTGATGTCGGATCTGCTCGATGAGGAGCGGGGCTCCGAACTCGATCGAAACAATCGGGAGAGTCAGGAACGCCTGCGCCTCGCGCACGAATCACGCATTGCGAAACCACTGATCCCGCTGGCCAGCGCGCGTGCGCGCAAGCCGGTCATCGACTGGAGTGCCTACCGACCTGAAACACCGGAATTTACCGGTGTGCGTTCAATCGAGGCATCGGTTTCAGAGATCGCGGAGTACATCGACTGGACCTTCTTCTTCACGGCCTGGCAACTCAGGGGCCGCTTCCCCGCGATCCTCGACAGCCCTACGTACGGGCAGGCCGCGCGTGAACTGTACGAGCACGGACAGACACTACTCGCGAAGTTGATCGAAGACGGTCGTCTAGGAGCTCGCGGTGTGTACGGCTTCTGGCCCGCGCGAAGCAATGGCGACGACGTGATCTTGTACGCCAACGAAGGAGAGGCCGAGGTCGCACGCTTCCCCATGCTGCGCCAGCAGGGCGTGACCAACGACGCCGATCCCTGTTATTCGCTGGCCGATTTCATCGCGCCACAGGAATCTGGCTTGCGCGACCACATGGGTGCGTTTGCCGTCACCGCTGGACTGGGTGCTTCGGAAATCATCTCCGAGTACGAACGCGAGCACGACGACTATCACGCGATCATGGTCCGAGCGCTGGCCGATCGACTGGCCGAGGCCTTTGCGGAACTGGTGCACGAACGCGCGCGCCGCGACTGGATCTTCGGTCGCGATGAGGACCTGAGCCGGGACGATCTGCGAAATGAAAACTTCCGCGGCATCCGGCCCGCCTTCGGCTACCCCGCCTGCCCAGACCACACACTCAAGTCCAGACTTTTTGACCTCCTGGGAGCGCGCGAACGGGGAATGGACCTGACCGAGAGCTACGCCATGACTCCAGCGGCCAGCGTCAGCGGATTGATCCTGGCGCATCCGCAAAGCCGCTTGTTCAGTATCGGCCGGATCGATCGGGACCAGGTGAGTGATTACGCCAAGCGATTGGGCGAAACCCGCGAATTCGTCGAACGCTGGCTGGTCTCCAACCTGGGATACGAACCGAGCGCCTGAGCAATCAGACTGCCGTCGGGTAGGCGAATAGCGCGGGCGCCCCCCCCGTGTGCCAGAACAACACGTTTTCGCCTGGACCGATTTCCCCTTCCCGAATCGCCTCGATCAGACCGCCCATCGCCTTTCCCGTGTACACCGGGTCGAGTAGTAGGCCCTCGACGCGCGCGCAGACGTGCAGCGCATCCGTCGTCGCATTCGTGGGTACGCCGTACCCGTCCCCGAGGTATTTCCCATCGACGCGAATGCTCTCATCCGGTGGCGTCGGGATTTCCAGCCGGTCGGCCGTGGTTTCGACCAGCGAGGCGACCGTCGCGTGCGTCTCCTCTGCGTCGGCATATACGCAGATTCCAGTCACGGGAACATCGAGGTCCAACATCGCCAGGCCCGCGACAAGTCCAGCCTGAGTCCCCCCGCTACTGACTGCGAGAACGATGCGATCGATGTGCAGATCCGCGCTCTCGAGTTGATCGCGCATCTCGACGGCCGCAGCAGCGAAACCCAGTGACCCGATCTCTGTCGATCCACCCGGCGGGATGAACGCCGGCTTGCCTCCGCCCGCCAGCACGCGTTCGTTGACCTCTCCCACTCGCTCCGCCGCAGCATCGTAATCGTCGACGATGTGCACCTGCGCACCGAGCAGGTGGTCAAGCAACACATTGCCGGTCTTCTCGGATTCCGGATCCGTCCCCGGAACCAGACGCGGTAGCACCAGTTCGCAGGCCAGTCCGACCCGAGCAGCGGCTGCAGCGGTCTGACGGGCGTGATTCGACTGCACGCCCCCTACCGTAATGATCGTATCGGCCCCCTGGGCGATCGCATCGGCGAGCAGGTATTCCAGCTTCCGCACCTTGTTCCCACCAAGTGCGAGCCCCGAACAATCGTCTCGTTTCACAAAAAGGGAGGGTCCACCGAGCAAGGCACTGAGTCGGTCGAGGGGCTCGAGTGGTGTCGGCCAATGACCGAGCTTCACAGTCTTGAATCGATCGAGTTTCTGGTGTGGCATATCCGCATGGTAGCCGGATGGGGCGCAGAATGCGGACTCTGTTCCGATCGCGTAGGTTCTCGACTTCGGCCTCCGTACGTACCCGCTCAGGAGTTCAAGTATTGAAGCGTCTCGGCATCGCCTCGGTTCTCCTCACCTGCCTGGCTATCGGAGCCTGCTCGTTGCTCCCGACGATCAACGCTCCGGTGCTTCAGATATTCCTTTGGGGCGGAGTCGACGCTCCGGAAGCTGCGACGGTGAACGAACGCATGCGGGCACCCGCGGGTTATACCGTGAAGGTTTTCGCCGAAGGCCTCCCCAATGTGCGCGAACTCCTATTCACCCCCAGCGGCGATCTGATCGCCGCGCAGGCGCGCGAGGGCAAGGTCGCTTCGATCGCCCCCGATCGCGACGGCGACGGCCGCTCCGATGGAGTCGCGATCCTGATGTCGGGCCTCAATGGCCCCAACGGTCTCGCACTGAGGGACGGATGGCTGTACGTGGCCGAGAGCGATGCCATCGGAAAGATCCGCTTCGACGTGGCAGCCGCTGAAACACGAGGTGAACTGGATCGTTTCATCACCGGAATTCCCGGCGCAGGCAACCACTGGACACGCGGCCTCGGCTTTGGACCCGACGGAGGCCTGTATGTATCCGTGGGATCGAGCTGCAACGTCTGTGAAGAAGCCGATCCGCGCCGCGCCGCGATCCTGCGCTACGAACCCGACGGCAGCAATGAGCAGATCTACGCTTCGGGACTTCGCAACGCGGTTGACTTCGACTGGCAGCCCGGTACCGGACGCATGTTCGCGACCGACAACGGGCGCGATCTGCTCGGCGATGACTTCCCACCCTGTGAGTTGAACGAAGTCAAGCGCGGGGGCCACTATGGCTGGCCCTTCGCGAATGGCGACAAGATTCCCGATCCAGACTTTGGATCGGACAATCAGGCGCGAATCGACGCCTCGATTTCACCGGCCTTTCCGTTTCGCGCTCACAATGCACCCCTGGGCATCTCCTTCATTCGCGGCACGGGCGAATACCAGAATGCTGCGCTGGTCGCACTGCACGGCTCGTGGAACCGCACGAAGAAGGACGGCTACAAGGTCGTCTCACTGCACTGGGATGCAGACGGAAAGATCGAGCAACGGGATTTCCTGGTGGGTTTTGAGAAAGACGAAGACGTGATCGGACGCCCCGCCGATGTGATCGAAGGCCCGGATGGCTCGTTCTACATCTCCGACGACTACGCCGGTGCGATCTATCGGGTGTCGCGCCGCTAGACAGCCGGCAAGAGGCCGCTATTTGTGTCGCGCCGGTTGTCCCGCCAGACGGGTATCGAGCTTTGGCGTGCCGAGCAGGAGCGAGCGCGGGGAGAACCCGGCGGAAGCGATCGACAGAAAAGTGTGCAGGCCGATCTTCGCGTTGCGAGTACGCGTCTGATAGATGTTGCTAATGGGAATGCGGGTCGCGGAGGCGAGACGCTGTGCGTCGTTGTCTCGACAGACCGCCTGGATTCGGCGACGGATCTTCTGAGTATCTGCACCGTGTGTGCGGGTACCGGCAGGGAGCTTTTTCAGCTTGCCGGTCGCGAATATCGATTCCGGCGTCCAGCGCATCTTCTTCACGAAACGCTGCAGCATGCTGAAGCTGGGCATATTCCCGGCGCGCAGATTCTTGATGTCGTTGTTGGTCAGTCCCGTGAGCTCTGCACTTCCGGAAACACTCAGATCCTTGCTGAGCCCCAGGATGTGTCCGGCCATGTTCCGTTGCATCCGCCGGCTCGCCGGAGTGCCCCGGCTGCCTTGACGGGGCACGGGCTTCTTGAACGACATAGGTTGAAATCCTTTCGTAATTCAACAACGAATCAACACCAAGACTAAACGAGCAGTAGGCCATCCGCTTCGCGCCCCGCGGATAGGCCGCAGAAACACCGGAATTCCAGCTATTCTACCCTATTCATCTGTCCTGCTGTCGACAATCGGGACGAGTTGTACGGCAACAGAACCCGAGGTATCGACCAGCAAACCGACCCAACGATCCCGGAGACCGTATTTCTGGCGAATCAGCGAGCGGATCTTGTCGTGGCCGGACGGGGCGTCGACCCTCTGCGCGACATAGCGCCCGGAAAGTCCACCGGCGCGGAAGACGAGCTCGGGATGCTCCTGGACGTCTGTGAACCAAGGATTGTCCACAGTTCCGGCTTCAAGCCACAATACACCGTCTGGCTCGGTGTACCAGACGTGAGTGGAGCGGACGACGCCTTCAGGAGAACGAGTCTCAACTACGGCTACGCCGCCGGATTCCAGCGCCCACCAGGTCGTAGCGCCGAAGGCGATGAACAGCGCTCCAAGCGTGATGAGTACGGACTTCACTTCACGCGCCTCCACTTCCACACCTGGGAAGACAAGCCATTCAAGCGGAAAGGGATCGCGGACGCCATGAAATTCCGGGAACTCAGTGGTCCTGCTGGCGACTTTCCAACCAGGGAATCACGGC
Organism: bacterium; assembly: GCA_024226335.1. Lineage (NCBI taxonomy): Bacteria > bacterium. Next base: position 57,925 of record JAAELY010000266.1, on the reverse strand, counting down.
CTCGGCGGGTTGATCTTCTCGCGAAGCGAGAGCTTTGCCCGACAGTAGCGTGATTGAGATACGGCGATTGCGACTGTCTTGCGAGTCGAGCGGATTGTAGAGCTGGCGATCGGAAAAGCCTCGAACCTCGAGCATCCGGTCCATGGGCACTCCGGCCTTTTCGAACTCTCGGCGGGCCGTATGAGCGCGACCGGTCGATAGTTCCCAGTTAGTTCGATCTGAACCGGCCGCAAAAGGCGTGGTATCGGTATGGCCCTCGATCACGATCGAGTTTCCGGAGTTCTGAATCGCTTCGCCCAGAGTTCGAACCAGATCCATCACTTCGGAATTCAGGGACGTCCCTCCGAGCTTGAACAGGGGGGACTCGGGTGATTCGAGCAGGTTGATGCGCAGCCCTTCGGGCGTGACCGAGAACTCGATCTGCTGTTTGTACTTGTCGAGATCCTTCACCTGGGAAAGGGCTGTGCGAATCGATTCCGCCTGCTCACGAGCTCTATCATCGCCACCATCGCCTTCTGACCCGTGTGCCATCGAGGGCACGGGGATGTCGTCCAGGATCGGAAACTCGTTACTACTGCCCGAAGAGTCGTGGATACTCATCTTCGCACCGGGATCAAAGGCCGACGGATCGCGAAAATAGGAAGCGACCTGTTGCTTGACCTCGTCGGACTGCCCGAGAATCCAGAGCACGATGAACAGCGCCATGAGGGCCGTGACCATATCGGCGTAGGCGACCTTCCAGGCGCCACCGTGGTGCCCTCCGTGTCCCGAGACCTTCTTCTTGATGATGATCGGAGCCTGGGCGTGTCCGGCGCCCGCCGCATCTTCGCTCATCAACCCCCGCCCTTCATCTCACGCAATGCTTCTTCGAGTTCTTCGAAGGTGGGGCGGTCATGCATGAAGATGGTGCGACGGCCGATCTCGACGGCCATCGGAGGGTTGACGCCATTGATGGATGCCGCCAGCACGTGCCGAATGCACTGCATGTAGCGCCCCTTCGCGTCGATCTTCGCCTCGATCGAACCCGCTATGGGACCGGCCATACCGTAGGCGATAAATACACCCAGGAAGGTACCGACGAGCGCACCGGCGACCTTCATTCCGACTGCGGCCGCTCCCTGGTCGATCGCGCTCATGGTCAGGATGATGCCGAGAACTGCGGCGACGATTCCGATGGCGGGAAGGCTGTCGGCCGCATTGGTCATGGCGTTCGCCGTCTGCATCTCTTCGTGATGAAGCACATCGAGATCGCGCTCCATCAGCTCGTCCATATTGTGCGGTTCCAGCACACCCGCCACGAAGAGTTTGAGTGTGTCACACAGGAAGTGGACGGCGTGATGGTCGTTGGTGAAGGTGGGGTAGTTGGAGAAGACAGAAGATGTCCCAGGATCGTTTACATGACTCTCTAGCGCCAGCACACCTTCTTTGCGCGCGAGCTGCATGAGTTCGTAGATCATCTTCAGGACTTCGAGGTACTCCTTCTTGCCAGGGCCGCCCCCTTTGATCAGACCCAGGATATCCTTGACCAGAGCGATCATGACGGTTCCGGGGTTCTTGACGATCATTCCACCGACGAGGCAACCGAGAATGATCAGATACTCCGTCGGAACGAAGAGCTGCATCAAGTTTCCGTGGTGGAGAACGAACCCTCCCAGGACACATCCGAAGACGACTATGAGTCCGCCTATCAGCTTCAAACCAAGTCCCTCCACCAAAAAGATCGGCGAGTACTCGGTCTTCACTTGAGATCCGCCAACAGAGCGACTCGCCCTTTCTTGCGGCACACGAGCAGCCTTCCCCAACGAACGCCGGTGACAACGGACGGCCCGGGAAGAGCGCCGTTGACCGGATGGAAGTTGACGAAGAGGTATTCCCGATCCCGTGATAGGACCCTCGTTTAGGAGTCGATTTTCCTACCGGTGAAGATCCAGCTGCCGATAAGAGCCGCATATTTGGTTCGCGCCAGTCTCGGAGAAAGTACTTCCCGACACTGCACGAACTTCACGGAAATGAATGCGGACTGGTGTGACCTTCCCGACTGAATCCGACAGAATTCCGACGGAGCGGCCTCCGACGATGCGTGTCATGCTGGTGTCTCACAGTTTTGTGTCGGACTGGCGAGGGGGAGTCGAAGTCTACGTCCACGACATGGCCCATGCTCTTCAGGACGCCGGGGTCGACGTGAGCATCTTCTATTCCGCCGCCGCCGCCGCGGGACGGGAACCGCGCCTGATTCATCGCAAGGAATTCGGCCTGAAGGTCTACCGTCTCGAGACTCCGGTAAACCATGACTTCGGACTGACGGTGCGCAATGAGTCCATCGAGGCACTGTTTCGACAAGCCATCAGCAAATCCGACTGCAACTTGATCCACTTTCATCACACCTGGATCGCACTGCCGTTCTCCCTGTTCGGGGTCGCAAAACAGGCGAAACTCCCCGTCCATCTGACCCTGCACGACGCGTGGTTCGCCTGCGGACGCACACATATGTTCATTCCGGAACGATCCGAGTCATGCGAGACGGGCCCAGACACACCTGAACGGTGCGCCAGATGCGTATTCTCGGGCTCAGGAGAGGTTGCCCCGGCCCTCGTGGAAGCCTTCGCTCGGCGACGGGACGCGGCGCGCGCTGCGTTCGACGCATGCGATCTGGTGACGGCGCCGTCCCGCTATCTGATCGGAATTCTGGAAGGAGCCGGCTTTCCGGCTGGACACATCAAGACCACGCCACTGGGTGTGACTCCGGTCCACGCGCCGCGGCAGAAACGCGAAGAGGTCGTGTTCGGATTTCTTGGAACTTTCAGCCGCCTGAAGAACGCGGAACACATGGCGCGTTCTTTCGGCCGCGTTGAGGGGCGCGCGCGTCTCCAGATTCACGGATCTGGCAGTGCCGGACCGGATTTGATGAGCGAGATCGAACGCGACCCGCGAATGAACATCTCGGGGCCCTACGAGGCCGCAGATCTTCCGCAAATCCTCTCAGGAATCGACGTACTCGTGCTTCCTTCGTTGAGCGAGAACTATCCGGTCGTCGCCCGCGAGGCGCTGAGTGCCGGTGTACCCGTACTCGCCTCGCGCGTGGGCGGCATTCCGGAAATCGTGAGCCACGAAAAGAACGGACTCCTGTTCGATCCTCGCGACCCTAACGAACTCGAATACTGGCTGCGTCAACTGATCAGCCAGCCCGAACGCATCGCCGAGTTGCGCGCGGGGATCGGCGCAGTCAAGACGATCGATCAGGACGCGCACGAGTGGCGATCGCGTTACAAAGAGGCCATCCCGAGCGAACGACGAAACGGATTGCAGTCCACGCCTCCTTCCAGCACGCCTTCCGGTAACCACTCTCCACTCGAACACGGAGTCGCTGCGCTGGTACGCTCCGTCTGACGCCCTGGGAAACTGGCTTTCGTCTGACTGCGGTACACTCCCGCTATGGCAGACACAAAGACGACCTGGAGTAACGCGAGCGATCCACGAGACGAAGCGACGCGAGAGTTCGTGATCGAGCGCAGCGAATGCCGCCCCGTGACCGGTGCAGTCTGGTTGCCTCGGAACGGAACTTCAGGGCAGCCCATGATTGTCCTGGGTCACGGCGCGTCAGGAGATCGGTATCAGATTCCTATCCCGCACCTGGCGAGCCGGTTCAGCACTGCGGGATATCCGGTCCTTTCGATGGACGGACCTGTCCACGGATTGCGTCAGGTCGGCCCCGGGGGTCGCGAAGCACTCATGCCCGAGATGATGCGTCCAACCGCCATCGACGATATGGTCGAAGACTGGCAACTGGCGATCTCGACGACCCAGGCGCTCGAAGCCGTAGGCCAGAGCCCGCTCGCCTACTTCGGACTTTCGATGGGCTCGATCTTCGGGATTCCACTGATCGCGTCGCGTTCGGACGTCGTCGTGGCGGTACTGGGGCTACTCGGAACCCGTGGGCCCACAGAAGGTCTTGCAGAACGACTGCTGGGTGATGCTGCGCAGATCCATTGCCCGCTGCTCTATCTGATGCAACTCGAAGACGAACTCTTCGAACGTTCGGGCTACTTCGAAGTCTTCGATGCGCTTCCCGCCGAAGACAAACGCCTGCACGCGAATCCGGGCCTCCATCCGGAAATACCCCAGGAGGAAATCGACTGGAGCTTCGAGTTCCTGCGTTCCCACCTCGAGGGAGCGGCCCAGCGCCGCATCGTGAACCCGCTGGCGGAGTAGCTCCAACCGGGTTCAGTGACACGGACCGAACCTCGCTGCGATCGAGAGCGGAGCGTCATGGAAACGAGTTTTCAGACGTCTCGAGCAACGCTTCCATGTGCTTCAGCGTCGTCGATCAATGCGATCATGCGCCGCAGTGTATCGAGCTGTCCCTCGATGTCTCCCGGCCGACCCACGGTAGCGCCAATATTGAGCTTTCGAATCAACTGGCCGAGTAGCGGCTCGGTGTTCGGTTGCAGCCCCATGGTGACATACGTGTTTCGCGCCAGGGATCCGAATTCCCCGGCCTTTTCCAGCTCGGCGAGTCGATCGAGAGGCAGGTTGACGTTGATGTCTTCCTCCGCGAACCGGTGGTCGTACGCCACATGGTCGATGCGAAGCTTGCTGTGATCCACGTCGATGGGAATTGCGCGCACTCCGACGGAGGTATCATCGAAGCTCGGGGCGGGATTGAACGGCTCCTGAACTCCGTCAATCGAATAGCCGCCAGTGGTGATCAGACCAAAGCGCGACTGTGCTGCAGGCTTCTCCAGGCGGATGAAAGGGTCTCCCTTGGTACGACCCGATTCGCAGCACCGAGAGCCGTGCTACGGTCTATGGTCGGACGCGTCATCTGATGGCGCATACGAGGGAAAGAGACGGTCCGTGGCAAGCGCGAGGTGTGCAGGTCAGCCGGAAAAACGCTTTTGCGGGCTGGGTAAAGGCGCCTTCGGACCCTCCCGATAATGGGATGGAGCCCTCCGCGCGGTTTCTGTCCTGGTGGGTTGGGAAGCGGACTGGGTTGCGGACCGGTCGTCTGATAAAGCAATGGGTAAGCAGCGGAAGGTGGGCATGAAAGTACTCGTCACTGGCGGCGCCGGATACATCGGCTGCCGACTCGTACCGGCTCTGCTCGATGCTGGGCACGAGGTGCGCGTCATCGACAAACTGCTCTTCGGAGACGAAGGGCTGTCCGAGGTCATCGACCGCATCGAGATGATCCCCATGGACGTGCGAGAGGTCGAGGTAGAGCATCTACGCGGCGTGGATGGAATCGTCCACCTCGCCGGGCTTTCCAATGATCCCACGGCCGAATACAACCCCGAAGCCAATAAGTCCATGAACCTGGATGCGACCGTTCGCCTGGGTCGTCTGGCAAAAGAAGCGGGCGTCGGCCGCTTCGTATTCGCTTCGTCTTGCTCGATCTACTACTCGATGACACCCGGCGACGAACTGCTCGATGAAGAACACGAGGTGCATCCCGAGGCGCCCTACTCCTGGTCGAAGCGCCAGGCCGAAATCGGTCTGATGGAAATGGCCGACGAGAGCTTCGCCGTGACGGCCCTGCGCAAAGGCACGATCTACGGCCAGTCTCCTCGGATGCGGTACGACCTCGTGATCAACACTTTTGTGCGCGACGCCTTTGCAAAACGACGCTTGACATTGCACGCCGGTGGGCGGATGTGGCGGCCGATGCTGGGTATCAACCAGGCGGTCAAAGCCTACATCGGCGTCTTGAACGCGCCCGTGGAGCAGGTAGCCGGTCAGATCTTCAACGCCCTGTCGGGAAACTACCAGGTCATCAAGCTCGCACACGAAGTTCGACGAGCACTCGAGCACCAGAAGGGCATTCGTCTGGATCTCGATGTTCAACAGGTTGGAACCTCGCGAACCTATCGCGTCGACGGCAACAAGTTTCACAAGGTGGTCGATATCAACGGCGATGATGAAATCGTATCCTCGGCCGCCGAAATGTGGGACGAACTCGAGCAGGGCGTCGATGTCGACCGCCCGATCTACTACAACATCCGTTGGCTCGAACTATTGTCGGAAATGGAACTTCGACTGAAGGCGATGGGTGGCGGTCCTTTCTGACCGGCATTCTCTTCGATAACTGATCGTCCCGGACCAGATCGTGCAACTTTCCGTCATCATCGTGAACTTCAATAACGACCGTGTGCTGCGCGGTTGCCTCCAATCGCTGCCTCCGGCCCTGGAAGGGCTCGATGTCGAGGTGATCCTGAGCGACAACGGGAGTAGCGATGGCTCCCTCCAGTGGACCCGCGAGAAGTTTCCGGAGATCCAGATCCTGGAAAACGGAGACAACATCGGCTTCGCCGAAGCGAACAACCGCGCGCTGGCCATCGCGCACGGTCGCTACATCCTGCTCCTGAATCCCGATACGATCGTCCGACCCGAATCGTTCAGAACCATGATCGAACTATTGGATCGCGAGACGAGCGCCGGGGCCGTCGGATGCAAACTGGTCGAAACAAACGGCGACCGGCAGATTTCCGCGAGATCATATCCAACGCTGACGACCTATCTCTATCACTTCCTCGGACTGGAAGATCGGTTTCCCCGGAGCCCGAGATTCGGCAGGTTTCACATGTCGTACTGGGAGGGAGATGACGCTCGACCGGTAGACTGGGTCTGCGGCGCCTCGTTGATGATTCGCCGGGAACTGCTCGACTCAGTGGGCGGAATCGACCCGTACTTCTTCCTGACCTATGACGAAGTAGACTGGTGCCATCGCATCCAGGATGCGGGGCATGAAATCTGGTACACGCCCGACACGGAAATCACACATCTGGTGGGCCAGAGCGATCCACAGTCCAATCCCAATCCCGATTCAAAGATCAAGTACATGACCGTCGAGCGAAATAGCCGTGTCCACTACTTCATCAGACACCACGGCCGTTTCTACGCGACACTCGTCGAGGCCCTGCACATCGCTTCGAACGCCGCGCTGCTTCTCAAGGCGCGGGTTTTCGGTACGAATCAGTCGACCGAGACGATGCTGGAGCGCAGACTCTTCCTGAAACTCTACTGGCGAACCGCGATGCGAATTCCCAGAGCCGGCCTCAGCGCCCTGCTCCGCCGCTTCGGCCGTGATGCGAATTACGCCATCCTTTCGAACCCCTATCTGGAGGGACAAGAACCCATGCCCGCACAAGTTTCGCCACAGAGTCCATCGAAGTGAAGCTACTCGACGTCAAAGAACTGGCACTCGAGGGCGTTCAGGTGATCCGCTTCGGTCGTTTTGCAGATGATCGCGGCTACTTCACCGAACACTTCCGACGCAGCGATTTTCAGGGCCACGCCGACCTCGAATTCATGAGAGGCGTGGAGTTCGTGCAGGCCAACGAGAGCTTCTCTCGGGAAGGTTGTATTCGCGGGCTGCATTTTCAGTGGAACCCCTATATGGGCAAACTGGTCCGCACGATCTCGGGCCGAATGGTCGATATCGTGCTCGATATCCGCAAGGGTTCGGCCACGCTGGGAAAGGCCATCTGTTACGACATGCCGACCGATTCCGCGGCGGACTCACACGAGTGGATCTGGGTACCCCCGGGATTTGCTCACGGAAACTACTTCTCCGAGAATACGGTCATCGAGTACATGTGCTCCGGTGAGTACAGCCCGGGCTGCGAAGCTGGAATCTCGCCGCTGGCGGCGGACATCGACTGGTCCTTGTGCGATCCGGAACTCCGAAAGGGCTTCGAACGGATCGCGAACTCCAAACCCCTGATGACGGACAAGGATCGGGAAGGCCTCAGTCTGGACGCGTGGCTCCAGGACGAGCGCTCCGAACAGTTCGCACTCGGCCAGTTGTGAGCGTCGGCTTGCCGGCCCAGTCCAGAATCCTGTTCACAGGCGGAAGTGGACTCCTGGGAACGGAGATGAGGGGACTCCTCCCGGACGCTCTGTACCCGTCGTCCAGCGAACTCGACGTCTCGAACTGGCAGAGCGTTGAGGCCTACGGCACCGGACGCGAAGTCGACCTGGTCGTTCACGCGGCAGCCTTCACCTCGCCACCACGTATCGAAGAAGATCCACAGTCCGCACTGGATGCCAATCTGATCGGCACGGCGAACATCGTAAAGCTGTGCATCGGATTCGCCTGTCGGCTGATCTACATAAGCACCGACTACGTGTTCAAAGGCGATCGGGGAAACTATGTCGAAGACGATGCGGTCTCGCCCATCAACAAATACGCCTGGTCGAAACTGGGCGGAGAATGTGCAGCCCGGCTCTACGATCGGTCGCTGATCGTGCGGACCTCGTTTGGACCCAATGAGTTTCCGTTTCCCAAGGCATTTGAAGATCAGTGGACGAGCCGCCAGTCCGTGTCCATCGTCGCGCGCAAACTCGTCGCCCTGATGGAGCGAGACGTCAACGGCACCGTACACCTCGGGGGTTCTCGACGCTCGGTCCTGGAGTACGCGCGGGAACTGGACCCTTCCAAAGACGTCGGGAGTCTTTCGATTCACGACGTTTCGTTCCCGGTTCCGGTCGACACTTCACTCGACTGCGGAAAGTTTGACGAGATCACGGGTTCGAACGAACCGGACTGATCCGCGGGCCGCGCAGACCTCGGCTACCGCCATACGATCGAGCGATCAGAAGACCTCGACTGGAACTCCGGGAACCTGGCGCCGGACCTCGGCAGCAATCGACTCCAGTTGCTCGCGGGTGAGCGGTGTCATCTTCGCTTCAGCGGGGGGCCTCGCCACGGTCATGAGCTGAATCGACTCCAGGCGCCCACCGCCGTCGACGATGGATGCGAGGCGCGCACCATAGGCCTGAATCTCCTCGGGAGGCGGTGGATCTCCGGAGATACACGAGAACAGACTCTGGATCTGGGTGCGCCCCGTTGCGGATCTGGCCCTCAAAGCGAGGTTCTCCAGAATGCGCGCAAACGGAACCTTCGTCTGCGCGACGCGCTGGAAATAGCTTTCCGTTCCCGCATCGAGTTTCGCGTAGACGACACCGTGCAGACGATCCAGTTCGGCTATTCCCCGTTGCACTTTCTCGCGCTGAAGAAGACTGGCATTCGTGTACAGCACGAGTGGCAGATCGAGCCCAGAGGCTTCGATCTCTTCGCGCGTGATGATCATGAGTTCGCAGAAGGCCGGCGATGACGTGGGCTCGGCATCGCCCGCGATCCCGACCTCGGTCACCCTGCCCATCGAGGCGTCGAGTCCGCGCTCGCGAACGACTTCGTCGAAAAACCCGGCAGAGATCTTCTCCAGCATATCCCTTAGTTCGCGTCTCAGGACCTCTGGCTGAATCGCAGCTGCGATCTGAGGTTCTCGACGCTCTACCTGACAGTAGGCACAGCTGAAGTTGCAGATCTTGTCTGGGTTCAGGTTCAACCCGATCGACACACCGCGCGCCCGGCGGGACAGAACCGCATACACATAACAATTGTCCGCAAACGCGCGCGGATGGGAAGATGTGGAAAGAGTCACCGTCATCGGAAGTTCGATTTCACGTCAGGTCCGTCTACAGAACGGAAGATAGGTATTCCAGGACGGAGTTTCAGCCGCGGTCTTCCGCCGCCGTCAGCATTCCATTGAGGCGCTCGACGCATTCGATGAACTCCTCCATGAAGCGATAGATCAGCTGCGCGGACGTCTCCTCGTCGACCATGCGGCTCACGACCTGGCCCACCGGGATGCCCACCAGTTCTCGGGCCTTCGCCCCGGGCTTGCGCGCTGCCAGGCCAATTCGCGTCTGCGCCTCTGCGCAGGCCATGTACTGGAGTGGCATGGGAAGCGTTCCGGGACAATCATCGCGCAACCAGGCCTCGGTCCAGGCCGTCCTCAGCAAACGGGCGGGCTTGCCTGAAAGACTGCGGGATCGCACAGCGTCCCGCGATCCGGCGGCCAGCAGTTTGTTCTTGACCACCGGGGACATATCGCTTTCGGCGACACCGAGCCAGATCGAGCCCGTCCATACACCCTGCGCTCCGAGAGCCAGAGCCGCTGCGGCCTGTCGCCCGCTGCCGATCCCGCCTGCGCCCAGAACCGGTGTCGGGGAAACCGCATCGACAATATCCGGAAGCAGAACCATTGAACCCACCTCTCCTGTGTGCCCGCCGGCTTCCGTTCCCTGAGCGACGATGATGTCGACACCTTGTTCTTTCTGGCGAATGGCGTGCTCCACCGCGCCGGTGAGCGCGGCCACCTTGACGCCGTGCTCATGGGCGAGCTCGATGATGTCCTTTGGAGGTGGTCCGAGAGCGTTAACCAGCAGAGAGATCGGATGCTCGAGCGCAATGGCGACCTGACCGCGGCCTCCTCCTTCAGTCCAACCGAGCAATCCGGAACTACCGCCGCCAACCCCTTCGTCGCGCTCCGAGCCTCTGGGAAGCGGCGGAACTTCGTACTCTTGCAGGATCTCCTCGATCCACTCGCGGGTCTCCGCGGGTATCATGTTCTTGAAGACGTCGGCATCGACCGTGCCTGTCTTGTCGTCCCGAGATCCCAGTCCCTCGCTCTTGCCCGCATAGCTGGCCGGCATGACCACGTCGACGCCGTAGGGCTTTCCGTTGACGTGCTCATCGATCCAGTTCAACTCGATCTCGAGTTGCTCATCGGAAAACGCGAGTGCGCCCAGCACCCCGAGTCCCCCGGCGTTGGTCACTGCGGCCACGACATCCCGACAGTGGCTGAAGGCAAATACGGGCACGTCGATTCCGAAGAGGTCACAGAGATCGGTTCGCATGAGTACTCCAGTCTTCCAACGCGCGAAACGAAACGCCGTTGAGTGTTTTGGATTCGCTTCTAGCGATCCTACCACTTCGCCCGGCCAACCACTGAGGGCTGCCGATCCGTGAATCAGGGGTATTTGGGATAGGATCTGAGGTAGGAGTGGCCCATCTGAAGTGGCTGCCATGGCCGCGGGAGGAGATCGGTGATCAAGCACGAACTCAACAAGAGTTTCCATTGGGAGAACCACAAGGGACCCTTCCGCCTGATCAACGAGGAGCAGGCCAGGCAATTCGACGAAAAGGGATTCCTGGTCTTCGAAGACGTCTTCGACGCAGCCACGATCGAGGCTCTGCGCGGCGAACTCGACCCACTCGAGCGCAAGTTCGAAGAGATGCTCGACGAGCGCTTCGGCGGAAAGATGTTCATCGCACGCTCTGGGGAAATCACGTTCACGCCACATATGGTGACCCGCTCGCCGAAGGCCAGGGAGTTGACGCGTAGCGGCTTTTTCAGCGACCTGGTGCACGACCTGGTCGGCCAAGACGTTCGTCTTTACTGGGACCAGACGGTGTACAAGAAACCGCAGATGGCCGAAGAGTTTCCGTGGCATCAGGACAATGGCTACACCTACGTGGATCCGCAGCAGTATCTGACCTGCTGGGTAGCGTTGACGGATGCCGACGAGCAGAACGGCTGTCCGGTCGTTATTCCGGGTTACCACAGGGACGGCACCTGGGCCCATGAGCAGACTGAATACGGTTTCGATTGCGTGGGAGACGAGAGCAAGTATGAAATGATTGCCGCTCCGGTCCGTGCCGGCGGGGTGGTCGTCTTCTCATCGCTGACGCCGCACAAAACCGGACCGAATAGGACGACGGACCGCCCGCGCAACGCCTACGTCGTCCAGTTCGCACCCGACGGTGCCCATGTGATTACGGGAACTGGCGACGAGGCCGTGCGGACCCGCTGCGATGCTCCCGATCGGCAGTACCCGATCCTCGTCGGAGGCGCCCCACCTCCCAAAGATGAGACTCCGGTGAGCGGAGCCTAGGGCGTTGCAGGATCTACCCGCGCGTTTCCGGGAAGAACTCGATCGTCCCTACTCTCTTTCCGCCGAGCAGATCGCGGCTTATCGCAGCGATGGTTTCATCCGGCTTCCCGGGGTCTTCTCGAAGGAGCTTCTGGAGTTTTTCGCAGAGCAGATCACGAGCATCGTTTCGGCGGAAGATCCGAACGTGCTCCCGCTGGAAGAGCGAAACGCCTACGCGCAGGCCTTCATCCAGATCACGAACCTCTGGGAGCGCCACGAAGCCATCCGTCCCTTCAGTCTGAACCTGCGCTGCGCGCGCATCGCCAACGAACTACTGGGATGCGAAGGCGTGCGCATGTGGCACGACCAGGCGCTCTACAAGGAAACCGGCGGTGGAGCGACCCCATGGCACGTCGATCAGTTCTTCTGGCCGATGTCGAGCGGACTGAGCATCACCGCCTGGATTCCGCTGCAGGCGACGTCCGTCGAAGCGGGAGCCCTGGCCTTTGCAGTGGGAACCCAGGAAACGGATCACGGGCGGCGCTTCGGGATCAGTGAGCGCGGAGAGAGTGAGATCGCCGCTTCGCTTTCGGCGGCCGGAATCCGCGTGGTCGCCGAGCCCTACGAACTAGGAGACGTGAGCTTCCACTACGGCTTCACGTTCCACCGGGCGGACCCGAACCAGACCGAAGAAACCCGCGCCGCCATGACGATGATCTATATGGATCGAGACATGCGCGTCGCGGAACCGGCCGACGCGTTCCAGGAATACGATCAGAAGCGCTGGGCACCGGGTTGCGCGGTCGGCGATCCGATCGCGAGCCCGTTGAATCCCATCCTGTACGAGCGTGAAGGAGCGAAGTGACGGCCGACGCGGAGTTCCGGCTCACCGGAACTCCGCGTCGGTGTCGCTAAACGATATTCCGCCTCTTGAGGCTCATCTGGGCGTAGGTGTCCTTGTAAGGGGATTCACCGATCTTCTTGACCGTTCCCGATGAGAGCTTGAAGCGGTAGTTCATGCTGAGCGGATCCGGAACCCTCGGCGTGATGCTATTGGCCGGTTGGTTCTTGTCCAGGAAGTTCGTAAAGACCACTCCCTTTTTCACGACCGGAGTGATGATAGCCACCGCTTCGAATTTTCCGGTGACGATCTTGATGTGGTTGCGCTTCATCAGACCAGAGAACCACATATCGTCGCTCTTGACGCCCAGATTGAAATCCTTTTGGACGGGAACGCGTTTCGACTCGATCTCGACGCGGTCACCGGTTTCGATGCCGCGGGCGCGCGCATCTTCCTCATGGATCTCGAGGAAGTTGTCCGGCCAGCGCTGCTGAATGTACGGACGACGCTCTGTATCGTCGAAACCCGATTGCCAGATCTCGTTGACGCGCCCGTTGGTTACCCACAGCTCATCGTCTTTGGGTCGCATGAACTCGTAGAAATCGGACCAGATATTCCAGGGTGACTTCAACAGGTTCAGCTTGCCGGTGTGCGTCTTGAAGGCCATCAGGTTCTTGCGCTGAACGCTCACCCCCGCTGGCCCCGTGGCAGGTAGATCATCGCGTTCGAAATCGTGCAGTCGTTTGGTCTCGATGATCTTCTCTCCATCGAGGAGCAGCGGACACTGCAATCCAGTCGTACCGTAGGTCCGAAGCAGGTCGTGGGTCTTCATGCCCTTCCGTTTGGCGACCGTGCGCAAGACGTTGTAATCGGTTCGACCGCCTCGACTGAAGCGACAGGTCTCCTCGAAAACGTCATTGGACTCCTTCCAGTCGTAGCCCTCGAATCCCATCTTCTTCGCGAACATGGAAACGATCTTCCAGTCGGGCAAGGCTTCTCCCGGCGGATCGTAGAAGCCGGAGTACAGGCGAATGCGACGTTCTCCGTTGCAGCGCGTGAAATCCGACTCGCCCCAACCCGAAGCAGGAAGCACGATGTCGGCAAATTCACTACCGATGGGTTCGATGAGATAGAGATCCTGGTGGGCGACCACCATCCCGCCCGACTCGACTCGTTTCTTGAGCGTATCGATGATGTGCTGCTTATCCGCTGACTGAATCTGATGCGGATTGTCGCGAGTCTTCGCTTGGAAAGTCTGCTTCAGATCACCCGAACCGGCCATGGACTGGATCCACGTCGTACCGACGACGTAGGCAAAGCGCACGTGGCCATCTTCGACCCAGCGGTCCAGGTCGATCCGATGATGGCGCCGACCGGGCATCTTGTAGGGAGACTTCCAGGTCGGATACTTGCCCCCGCTCCGCCCACCGCGCTGGTGGCCACCCAGACGAGTGATGCCACGTCCCTTGCGACCACTGCATCCGAGAATCACGCCTAGCGTACCGATCGAAACAGTGTTCAGATAGTTATTGGACCAGTAGTTGCCCTTTTCGATCGCGATCATGGTCTTGGGCCGTTCGCCATCAGCTTTCGGCTTGGCCATCATCTCTGCGGCCTTGTAGATCTTCTGAGGGTCGATCCCGGCAATCGCCGCAGCGACATCGGGCTTGGACTCTTCCTGCTCCAGAATCCACTTCTTCCAGTCGGCGAAGTCCTTGACCTGGAATTTCCCCCAGGTGGTTCGCCACTGCCAGGGCGTGTTGCGGGTTCCCTGACCGAAACCGGAATCGGTCTCCCAGAAATTGTTCACCCAGTTCTTGATGAACTCGGTGTCCTCCCAACCGTTTTCCAGGATCACACGCTCGATCGCCATGTGTACGACGGTATCGGAGCCGGGATTCACATCCAGGTGCAGACCGCCGTTCTTCTCGGCCGCGGCAACGCCGACCGTCTTTCTGGGATTGATCATCACGAGTTTCGTCTTGTTCTCGATCATGCCCCGAGAAATCCACTCGCTCCACAACACCGACTTGGTCTCGAACGGATCCACTCCGGAGATCACGACGCAATCGGCGTGCAGGAAGTCCTCGTACGACGACGGGAAACTGTCGTAGCCGATATCCGTCCAGCCGGGAGTCGCATCCACGATCGCCGGGTGGTCGTGCTGGGCGACCGCCATCGTATTGATGCTCTTGAACGCCAAGCGCGTGAGCGCGTACGTGTTCTCGTAGAACTGATAGCTGAAGTACTTCAGGGCCCAGGCGTCTTCGCCGTGGTGCTTGATGACGTGCTTGGAGACCTCGGCGGCGACGTCCAGGGCCAGGTCCCAGCTCACCGGTGTCAGTTTCCCGGCGATGCGAATCATCGGGTGCTTCAAGCGATCCCGAGTCGGCTTCTTCTCGCTGTACACCTTCTGGGCAATGCAACCACCGCGAATACTGTGATTTCCGCCCACATTGACGACGGTCGCGTCGCCGTCCGGTACGACGGCAATATTGTGGAGCTTCCCGTTGTGCATCGCCTGGGTGAACTGGTTCGGTCCAAGCCAGTTGCCCACCATCGGAGCCAATGGGTAATCTCGGTTGAGCGCATTTTCGCTCTTCTTCATGCCCCCGTTGGGACCGTCGGCGGGCCAGCGGTAGACCTTCTGTCCACACGCCACGATGCAGTAGTCGCAACACGTGGTGAGGACCTCGGCATCTTTTGGCGGAAGCGGAACCTGCTCCGACGACTTGTAGAATGGCTTTGAATCTTTTGCAGACATGATTCCTATTCCTCGATCAGGCTTCGGGATTTGAAGTGTGGCCGTAGATCAGACCAATCAGGCCCACGGCGTAGATGTCGTCTCCGTCGAGTTCAAGCAGCACTTGCGGCAAGCTCTCGGTGGCATGGCCGGCGATGACCATGCCGTGGCGAGTCAGGTCGAACGATGAAAGGTGATGGGGACAGGCGCCCAGAGCCTGCTCCTCGGGTATGTAGCGCCCGTAGAGTTGTCCGCCCATGTGAGGACAGGTCGTATTGAAAGCGACGATGTCCTGTTCCGGTCCGATGCCTCCTCCGGCCTGAACACCCATCTTGATCAACATGCCCGTCGCGTTGGCGGCGCCTTCCGGAAATGAAAAAGATACGGATTGATTCTGTTTCAACTCACTCAGCTTGCCGATCAGCTTGCCCGGATGACGGGACACCTGAACGGGCACCGGTTCGCTTTTCTCGCATCCGGGAAGAGTGCTGAGCAAGACGGTGCTGGTGATCACTCCAGCGCCTCCTAGCAGAGCCTCACGTCTGGTAATGCAACCACCCCGACACGACGAGGATTTCTTCTGCTCGGTCATTTGCTCACCTCCTCCTTTCCAGCAAGAGAGGACAGATACGTCTCGAGGCCGATTCGCTTGGCCGAAGCTTGCGTCAGTTCAGCCACATCGGGCATCGCCTCGTACATTGGGATCTTCGGAACGGCCATCGTGATTTCCTCACCGCTGATTTCTTCCAGGAAGATCACCAACACCTCTTTCTCTTCATCGCTGAGATTGAGAGGCTTCAGGATCGGCGTCTTCGTATTGAAACCGTGTGTGCCATCGGTGAACTCGTTCTCGCCTCCACCTTCGTCGTAAAAGTCGACGACCTCCTCCAGTGTGTAGAACTGCCCGGCGTGCCCGTACGGAGGGGTGTACAGGAGATACCGGAGTGGCTGAGTGCGGAACTTCCCGATGTCATCCTTGCGCTTGGTCGTGAAGTACAGCCCCGCGTCGTCCTTCCACTCTCGATAGCTCTTTTCGGGAGCACCCTTGGCGTAGGTCTCCCAGCGGAAGGTGATCGTGTTCAGACCGATCGATTCCCACTCGATGGGCCGCGGTAGACCCAGGTTGTAGTATTTCTCATCCGTGAGCAGAGGGCCGTTGTGGCACTCGATGCAACCGGCCTTGCCGCGGAACAACTCGAGTCCCTCGATCGCCTCTTCGGAAAGAGCCGACTCGTCGCCCGCGAGATACTGGTCCAGTGGCGTATCGAGCTGAGACAACGCCGCGCGTTCGAACGTCGCGACAGCCTGCCAGGCGTCGCCGAGATTGGGTCGCTCGGTGCCGAAGACTTCCTTGAATGCCTTGATGTAGTAGGGAGTCTGGCGAAGCCGACTCTGCATCACGTCCCGCTCGCCATTTCCCGCCACCGCACCGCGATTGGCGGTCGGAGCCTGGCCTTCGAGGCTCTTGGCGCTTCCCTGCCAGAAGAGTTTCCCCAGGTAGGCGGAGTTCACGGCAGTATGGGAATTGCGCCAGTGGACCGCACCGGGATAACCGCGCGAGATCGGTCCGCTGGAGCCCCAACCCTTCTTCGGATCGTGACAGTCGCCACAACTCAAGCTCGCGTCACCCGTCAAGCGTGTGTCGAAGAACAGGAGTTTGCCGAGCTCCGTCTTCGCGGGCGTGATCGGGTTGTCCGGAGGCGCCGGTGGTGGCGGAAGTGGTGCCAGAGGCGGATCGAAATCGGGGTCTTCCTGGGCGAATGCCACAGGAGCGACGACGAGCAAGAGCGCGATCAACAAGCCCTGCGTTCTGTTTGGCGACTTCATTTTGTTTACCTTCAAACTGCGGTGTCGTACGGGACGCCTGAAATCAGTTGTGGACGCCGAGCCATTCGTCGATCGGCTCGTAGGTTTCGGGGATCTCCACCAGCTCGACAGCGATCGGAGTGGCGCTGGAAAGACTCTCGAGGAAGGCGACGAGATCACTCTTCTCCTCCGTACTAAGTCCGAGAGGTTTCAGCTCATTCGCCAGTGGATCGTCGTGCCCGCCGCCCTGGTCGTAGAACTCCACGACCTCATTCAGCGTGCCGATCACACCGTTGTGCATATAGGGAGCCGTGTACTTGAGCTCCCGCAACGTCGGAGTAATAAAACTGCCCACGTCTCCGTAGTTCTTGCTCACCAGGAAATAGCCGACGTCTCGCCGCCACATATCCGTCTTGGGCACACCGTGATTGCTGTACACGGCACGCAGACCGACATGCCGCAACGGATCTCGGAAGATATCCAGGTTCTCGGAAACGCCGGTATCATGCGCCTCACCGTCGGAGAAGTAGGAACCGTTGTGACAGCGGATGCAGTCCGCCTTGCCCTCGAAGAGAACTCGTCCGCGCCCGGCCGCCTCGGAAACGGTTCCGCTATCGAAGGGAGCGTCCTTCGACACCAAGGATTCCATGAATGCGACCAGAGCCTTGCGACCGGCGCTCGAATTACACTCGCCGCCGAAGTTCTCCTTGCACATGCCTACGTAGACCGGGTCCTGCTTCATGCGCTCGTGCATCAGGCGCATGTCCATATTCATGATCATGCTCTCGGTCAGCTGATCTCGAACGACATCGTTCAGGTTGGCACCCATGCGACCGTCCCAGGCCCAACCAACGTTGGCAAAGTCCGCCTTAAAAGCGGTATTGATCAATGTCGGTGTATTGCGGAAGTAGAGAATGCCCGGATACGCGTCGGACAGGAGCATGGGTTTGCCTTCGACATCGGTCTGTCGAGTGAATCCCTGCGCGGGATCGTGACAGGTCGCGCAGCTCTGACCGGCATCCCCGGAAATTCGCGGATCGAAGAACAGGCGCCGACCCATCTCGACCAGTGAGGCCTTCGGGGCATCTCGGGTCGGCAAGGGGCCGATCGCCGGATATGCGCCCGCTTCATCCGCCGATTCGGCTCGGGCCGTCTCCGTCGTTCCCACTGCAATAGCGCCAGCGAGAACCATCAACGCAGTCGCGGCACAGGCCATCGCGAGCTGAATTCGTTTAGCAAATCTCCGTGCTGATGTGATCACGATTCGTTCTCCGTGTTCTTCGGTCATTTCTCTGCCTTGGTCTTTCTGGGTCGCCTTCGCTTCTTCGAAGCCGAGTCTTTTGTGTACTCGAAGTCGGCGACCACCTCTCCGTTCGCGGGAACGGTGATTTTCTTCTTCTGGACTCCCAGCCGGGGATGCCACGATTTGAGCGTGTATTTGCCCGCGGGCACGTTGTCGAGGACGTAACTGCCATCCTCTTCAACCGCCACGGCGTACGGACTCTTAGGAGCCATCATGAAACCGAACATGAAGTTGTGAACCTGGCAGTTCATGGCGATATGAGGCGCGCGAACCGTCTTGATCTGCTCGATGGCTTCACCGGGATCGGGCTGATTGCGATTGATCAGCGGCCTCTCGACCGCTCGCCCTTTGTCGACCCCGATCAGTTCGACCATATTGATGTTGTGTTGCACACCCTGGTCGCTGTGTTTGATATGGATATCGCCCTGGCGAACGACCTGGGCCCAAGGTCGAAAACGGCAGCCCTTCTGATTGATCATGTACTTGCCACCGTCTGGTGGGCTCCAGGCCTTGCCTTTCTTGATCTTGTGCAGATAGACGAAGGCACCGCGCAACGCGCCGTTCTCGACGTCCACCCAGACGACCTCGCGATAGCCTTCTCCGCAGACTTCCGGGTTCTTGTTGACCGCGATCATTTCGACGGCGTCGGCCGGGAGTTCACCGGAGAAACTCAGCTTGCCGGTGATGCTCCCGCCGTTTTCTACCCGGGTTTCCTTGTAACCGGCCGCGTGAGCAGTGATCGGCAGCACGAGCAAGAGCACCAACACGAGCGCACCGAGGCGCTGAATCGGATTTTCGGAGAGCATTTCTGAGTTTTGAGGTTCTGCCATCGTCACATCTATTCCTGTCATGGCCGTGTAAGGATTGTTGTCTTGTCGGGCGGCGCCTGACTGGATTCACTCCCCGCAGAAGGTTGTGGACGGTCCTTCGCTTCCTCCGAAGCCGCATCGGCCAGTCGCGGAGATTGCTTCCCCTGCGACTCGGCCAGGAGCCGGCGGAACACCTTGTGGGATTCCGGAATGCAATCACTCGCCCTGCACTGAGCCTGGGAGATGCGGCGAATATCGTCAGCGGTCGCGCTTTCCAAAGTGCCCTTCTGGTATTGCCGGGAGAGGTACTCGAAAGGATCCTTCGGAGGATCGCCCTTGGCGTGAAGAGCATCCTGATGGGCCTGGAACTTCTCGCGAAACTCGTCACTCTGCACGTAGTTGACGATGAGGTGGATCTCTTCTTCACTCAGCGGACCACCGAAACTGTCTTTGTTCCCGACACCCCACGGAGGCATGAGTTTCTCGTGCCGGCCCTCGTTCGGGACCTTGAACATCTCTTCGTGTGAGAACGTCATCACGTCCTTCTCTAGCGAGAGACCGGTAATCCCCTCTCCCGAAAAACCGTGGCACAGGACGCAGTTGATCTCGAAGATCTGCTTGCCTGTAAGACCGAGTTTGATTCCCAGCCCGCGTTCGACCGGCTTGCTGGAGGCCAGTGGGATGGTGGTTCCGTTGAACTTCTGCATCGGAGGACGCTCGATCAGCCCCTCGGAAGGGATGTCCAGAGGCAGCAGGAGCTCGTCTTGTTCCTTGCGAGACTGGGTGACGTAGGCGAATTTGACCTCGGCGTACTTCTGGGCGTTGTAGGCGTCTCCATCAAGAGCCGCGAACGCGGAGTTCTCGGACCCGCCGATGTTGACCGCGACCTTTGCCGCGGTCACCGGTGCTGTGCCGTATTCCCCATAACCGCCGGCGACGAAGGGAATCCCGTCCGCATCTTCGTCCATCCCGGCCGTGCCGAAGGCGAGTTCACCCGTGCGATTGTCCTCGGTCTGCTGCATGCCACTCGAATCCATGGTCTGAACCCACCAACGGGTGATCCTGTCGAGTTGTGGTTCGACCAGATGAAGAGGTGTCGCAAAGAGCGTCTCGCGCAAAGCGCCCAGTGTGATCGCGATGTCGTACGGAGTGAGGGTGACCGTGTCGTCGCCGAGTCTCGTGCGATAGAG
This sequence comes from bacterium, assembly GCA_024226335.1. Lineage (NCBI taxonomy): Bacteria > bacterium. Next base: position 37,515 of record JAAELY010000266.1, on the reverse strand, counting down.
GCCGTGTTTTTCAACCCAGTACTTACTATTCATCAGGTTGAAGGTCTTTCGCGCAGCGCGGGCGTAAGCCTCCTCTTCCGTCTTCTGCCAGGCCACGACCAGCGCCTTGATACCGGCCCAGTTGGGAGCGGACACAGTGTTCTCACCGAGCCCCTCGCCGCTGGTCACGTCGTATTTCTCGTAGAACGATCCGTCCTTCGCCTGGACCTTCACCAGGAAATCCGCGAGATCCATCAGCATGGTGACTGCGTCTTCTCGGAGATCCTCATCCTCATCGAGGAACTCGTGACGATCGTCGTACTCCTTCAAGGCCGACATGGTCATGGCAGCATCCCGCATGCTCAGGACCTTTCCGGTCCCTCCTGTGGGAGTCCACTCCGAAACGAGGATGCCCTTGCGGGTGTGCATGGCCCTGAGGTTCTTGATGATGACATTGGCCATCCCGCGCGAGACGAGTCCAACCCGCTTTTCGAGGATGCCACCATCCGCGGGCGGATTGTCGGTGAAGACCTGATCGTTGTACCAGAGGACGAAGTGACTGTACTCGGTGGTTGCCCAGATCCAGGACGCCTGGTCCCAGAGCTGACTGGAGTTGTCGGCAATGCTGACCGACCAGAGCCGCTCGGGAAGATCCCCTACCCAGAGAATGTTCGGCTTGATGGTATGCGGAAGGTATCGCAGGCCGTTTTCAGGATCGTACTTGAAGGGATTGAGCCCGCCGAGTTTCTTCCCCTTCGCATCAGCGAAGAATGCGGCCTTGGCCTCGAGCATGGTATTGATTGCCATGGTGGCCAGAACGGTTCCGCGGAAGCCTTCTTCCGCGTCGTTCCCGAGCAGGGAGATCTCATCGCCGTCGGGGTCCGAGGGTGATTGCTCCACGTGCGTGCTGTGGAACATATAGCCGGTCCACTGCGCCCTTCTCTTCAGGAACTGTCCCAGCCCTCCCATGTGGATAGTGGTGTCCATCCGGTCGTGATTCCAGCGCAGGTTCGTCCAATCGAGGAAATAGCGAGGCACACCCCAGCCGCCCTTCTTACTGCTCTGCGGGTCGTCGAAGTCGTCCCCGACCTCGACCGGCCCCACCAGGCGGGGGTCGCCGGATGCGTACTGCAGATAAGTAGGAAAGGCCGAATCGAACACACGCGGAAAGCCGGTGCGGGAGTAGTAGAGCGGCAGGTAGATGCCAATGAGGATGTCCTTGTTGGACAGAGAGCGTTCACCGCGATCTCGCCCAAAGCGGTTCCGCCTCGAGAATTCATCGGCCTTCAATGTCCAGTAGGGGCCGTGCACCATGGAGATCCCGAGTCGGGAGGCCGCGCCGGCCCACTGCAACAGGAAGCGCGCGTTCCAGTACATTTCCTGGTGTGAGATCCAGTGGAACTCCGGCTTGTACGCCACCGGAATTCCGGCCTTGACCATGTCATTGAAGCCGGTCTGACTGGTGGAGTAGGCCTCATTGGCGAGATAGCCGTTCTCGTTCGTGTGGAAGCGGCGATCCATGACCTTGCTCTGCAATGCGGACCGGAACCGGCTCAGGTCCGGTTGAGCCGTGCCTCCCTTGAGGTGCAGGACACGACCATCCGGCGTGTGCATGAGAACCTTCGCGGTTCCCATGGGCGCCATCCACCAGAGGCTCATCGAGGCGATGACGCAACCGACCAGGATTCTCTTTGACATCCGCATCATGTTTTCCCCGCACAATCAGGTCGAAGCATTTCCAACGCGATCGAGTATTTCTTTTCCATCTGTCAGAACGTCGCCGAAAACCCGAGTCGGATAATCGACTGGGGCGCAGGTCCGAGATCCGGATCCTTGACCCGCAGGAGCGCTGAAAGCGTCACGCGGAACTGCGGATCGGGACTGAAAATCAACGACGGCGCGATGAAGCCAGTCGTTCCTCCGGAAAAGTCCGGTCGCGGAATCACGCCCAGGACCGGATCCATGAACGTCCCGCTGTAGCTGTCGTCTTCGTGGTCGAACACGATGCAGGTCAGATCCGCGGACAAGAAATCCTTTCGGATCGGCATGACCAGCGACGCAAAATACGTCGCGGTATCGCCGGGATCGACCCCGTCTTCTTTGAACACGAGCCGGTAGGTCGCACCGAGGTGAAAGGCGCCGCGCAACGAAAGCCCACGCCAATCAAACTGTCGGGTCAGGAACATCCCACCCAGGTAGCTGAAACTCCCCGTGCCGGGCTGTAGCGTGGATGGGAGACGACCGTCGTCGGAAAACCGCCCGAAGATAGAACTGGTCGGTGCAGCCGGTGGCATCTGCATCATGATCGTCCCGTCGTTTCCGTACCTTTCGTCGTTGTCCCCGGTCGGGAAGAAGACCGCGCCGACGGCTGCGATTCCGATCGGGCCGTTGCCCTGATCCATGAGCTTCTTCTTGAGGAAGAGTCCGATATCTCCGAGTTCCTGGGTACTTGCGGTGTTGTGCGCGTTGAGTGCCTGTAGCCCCCCGGGATGGACGTAGCCGCGAACCCGCGAGTTCTTGTACGGGATGTTGAGTCTCACCGTGAAGGCGTGCAGGTACTCGCGATTCAGATCGAATCCGTAGAAGATGTCGAGATCGGTCAGTTCCCGGTCGACTTCCGAGTTTGCAAACACGGCTCGATTGGTGTTGCCGTTCTTGAAGAAGTCGTTGCCATCGATCGACACGATCCGATGCGAAAGGCCCATCCTGAACAGACCAGGAGGAAGAACGAAAGCATGTTGGGTAAAGGCCGGGCTCAGCAGCGGCGGGATGAAGGTCTTGACCTGCTTTTTGATCTGATCGCGGTCGTACTTCATGAAGTCTTCGCCGCCATGACCGTCTTCAGTACCGAGTTCGAGCAGCGGATCGTCTTCCGGCTCCCCCGCCCGAACATAGGGTGGCGAGGCCAGCACAGCTAAAGCGAGCAGTAGTGTCGCGCATGTTCTCGAGAAAACGCGAGAGACCGGAGAGTGCATGACGGAATGCGATTCTCCTGTGTACGGCAGACCGGGATCGTCGGATTCAAAATTGGGTTTCATTGTCCGGTTCCCATCGGAGGCGACCCAAAGAACCTGTGGCAGATTTGCGAAGAACCCCGACATCCACCTCCATGATCTGAATCGGGAGGTTCCGGCGGAAGCTGCCGTGGGATGGAAGCCTCGATTCGCGGCCACCCCCCCCCTCTCGACGCCCACATTGTCCAGCAATCGCACCCTCGCGGAGGCCTCTGGCCCTCGGTCTCGGGACATGAATTCCCGGTCAGTGCGGATCATCAGCGGAGCTTCTCGCCAGAACGGAAAGTATCTCTCTGTCATTTCAGATGAAAGCCTCTCGATCATAGGATGTCTGTGATGGAACCCACCTTCTCGGTGGAGGAGAATCGGGCCGTAGCTCGTATCTATTTCCGTTGACTCGAATTCCCCAAGTTTGAGATTACACCGTGTGTGCTCGCGCGTTTGTCCCATTTATCTGACCCCACAGCTTGGCAGACAGTTTACCCGGGTCGCAATCGATTCGAGTTACGTCGCACGGTTTTCCCAGGGAAGTAGCTGTCGCAACGAGGAACGGCCCCACCCGGTCACGGAAACCGGGTTCAGGACTTGCTCGTTTTCCGGGTGCCAGATCGCACTTCTGCGCCGATCGCGGCCATCATCGTTGAGGGAGGACGATATCGGGGCTTCGAGCCCCTGAGTCCGCCTACGGCCGGGGTGGGGAGCGGGCGCCCGGGGCGCTAGTCTCCCTGCCTTCAAGGAGACCCGGACGCATGAGTGACAAGCCCGCCAGCGAAACGCCAATGCCCTTCCCGATGCGACTCGAAGAGACGCTCTTCGAGAAGCGGCGGATTTTCCTGTACGGCGAGATCAACATGGACGTCGCCCGGGAAATCTCCAAGAAGCTGATCGCGATGGCGGAAAGCGATATGGGCGACATCGTCATGTTCGTCAACTCGCCGGGCGGCCACGTGGAGGCGGGCGATACGATCCACGACGTCATTCGCTTCGTGAAGCCGCGCGTGAAGATTCTGGGGACAGGCTGGGTCGCAAGCGCGGGTGCGCACATCTTCGTGGCCCCAGCCAAGGAAGACCGTTTCTGCCTGCCGAACACGCGCTTCCTCCTGCACCAGCCGATGGGCGGTGTGCGCGGTCAGGCCGTCGACATCGGAATCGAGGCGCAGGAGATCGTCAAGATGCGCAAGCGCCTGAATCGCATCCTGTCCGAGCAGACCGGCCAGTCACTCGAACGCATCGAGGAAGACACCGACCGGAATTTCTGGATGACGGCCCAGGAAGCTCTCGACTACGGAGTGGTCGGCAAGATCATCCAGTCCATCGACGAGCTCTAGCGGGCTGCGTTTCTCACGAGGTCGCGCTTCTTCAGACCAGCTCGGCTGCGCGCAACTCCTCGATTTCGGCTGACGAAAAGCCGCACTCGCTCAACACCTGATCGGTGTGCTCACCCAGCAAGGGAGGCGGAGTCTCGATCGCACCCGGTGTCTGCGAGAGTTTGATCGGCAGGCCCGTGGTCTTGAACGTGCCCAGCTCCGGGTGGGGCAGTTCGTGCAATAGCTTGCGCGCCAGAACCTGGGGATCGGCGAAGACCTGTTCCAGATTCAAGACCGGACCTGCGGGAACCCCGGCGACGTTGAGCGCATCCACCCAGTGCTCGACGGAGTGCTCCGCCAGCGCCGCTTCGATCTCGGCGCTGAGTTCCAGGCGATTCGCGATACGTCCCCCGGCGCCGGCAAAACGCTGGTCGCCGATCCACGAGTCCCGATCGAGGGCGTGCGCCAGCTTCTGCCACATGGCGTCCGTTCCCGCGGCGATGTTCATGAAGCCATCGGCCGCGCGGAAACGGCCGTAGGGCGAAGAGAGCGGATGGTGCTGACCCGCCGGTCCGGGTGCTCGTCCCGATTCGAAGAACATCCCGGCACTCCAGGAGAGCACACCCACCAGCGCGTCGAGAAGTGACGTGTCGACGATCTGCCCGCGACCCGTGCGTTCGCGCGTCAGCAGCGCCATGCAGATGCCGTGTGCGGCGAAGATCCCGCCCAGCAGATCTCCGATGGCGATGCCGGAACGCGTGGGACCGCTGTCTTCGGTGCCCGTCACACTCATCAGTCCACTCATGCCCTGCGCGATCTGATCGAAGCCCGGGCGGTCCCTGTACGGACCGTCCGCACCAAACCCCGAGATCGAACAGTAGACGAGCCGCGGATCTCGCTCGGTCAACTCCTCGGGACCCAGTCCGAACTTCTGCATGATCCCGGGGCGAAAGTTCTCGACGACCACATCGAACCGCGGCAGCATGCGTTCGATGGCCGCACGGCCGCGCGGATCGCGAAAATCCAGAGTCAGCGAGCGCTTGCCGCGATTGCTGGAGAGAAAGAAGTAGTTGTCGCGCCCGGCTCCGGGGGGCCGGAACTCGCGACCCTTCCGATTCTCCACCTTCACGACCTCGGCTCCGTAGTCCGCCAGCATCATCGTGGCAAAAGGTCCTGCCAGAAAGCGGGTGAAGTCCAGGACTCGAACACCGGCCAGCGGTGGCGATGTGGCTTCGACTTCGGATTCGTCGGGGTTCATGGACTCTCGGTGCCAAGGATGGGCGAAGATCCTGCTGCGGCGTTAGCAGGTGTTACAGTGAGAAGTATGAACGAACTCGAAGGGCACCTCTACCTGAGCCTTGCAACCTTCCGGAAGAGCGGCGTCGCCGTCGAAACTCCAGTCTGGTTTGCCGAGTCCGACGGCAAGCTCTACGTGTTCTCCGCGGGAGATGCGGGCAAGATCAAACGCTTGCGCAACTCGCCCCGGGCGCGGGTCGCCGCGTGTGACGTGCGCGGAAAGCTGCGCGGCGATTGGATCGACGCCACAGCGACGATCACCCGGGATTCCAACACGATCGAAGCCGCATACGTTTCGTTCCGCGAGAAGTACGGACTGCAGATCCGATTGGCAGATCTCTTCTCAAAACTCTCGGGTCGTTACGACAAGCGCGAGATGATCGAGATCAGTCTCTAGTCGAGACCGGTCCCGAGGGTCCGGAACGAGGTCAGCGTGCGAGTCGGCGCTCGGTAAACACGCGACTCACGCCGACTGCGGCCACGATCAGCCCGGCCACGACAAACAGTCCGTCGGTTGGCACGCTCCAATGGGTGAAGGCCGCGCCGGAGGCGATACCCACTCCCAGTGGAATCTGTAGATGGCCGCGAATTCCGCTGACGGCCCGCCAGATGCGCCCCAGGCTCACCCCCGCGAGCACGCCTCCCAGCGTCGAAAAGATGCCACCCGTAGGAACCATCAGCAGCGGAGAGGTGATCAATGCGACAGCGATGATCAGCGAAATCAGATCGAGCGGATGCATGAAGGCTTCGAGCCAGGTCGAGGGCTCGCGCCTTCCCCGCGGGTTTGGGTCCTTGGAATGCCGTCGGTGCGCACGTCGACGCGTGCGCGGGTGAGAGACGCTGGACGAAGGTGCAGCGACCGGAAGCGATCCGGGTCCGGGGATGCCGTAGACCCGCAGCGGCTGATCGATGTTCTTCAACTCCTGGACACCCATGTCCTGGAACTCGTAGTCCAGCTTGTTGAAGATTTGCTGGTAGACCGCCTCCGAAACACAGATCGATCCGGGTTGCGCAAACTGTTCGAGTCGGGCGGCGATGTTCACGCCATCTCCCCAGACGCGCTGTGCTTCGACGATTACGTCGCCCAGATGAATGCCGATACGCGTATCGATGCGCGCATCGTCCGCTTCTTCGCGATTCTCGCGAGCTTGCTCCGTCTGGATTTCGTAGGCGCAGCGCACCGAGTTGACCACGCTGTCGAACTCCCCGAACACGGAGTCTCCCGCGGTGTCCACCAGTCGACCTTGATGGGATTCGATCAGTGAGTGCACACGGCGGTGGAAGTCCTGCATGCGTGCGGTCGTACCCTCTTCATCCGCGCCCATCAGGCGACTGAAGCCGGAGACGTCGGCCATGAGGATGGCGGCCAGCTTTCTGCGTTGCGAGGGTTGGTCGGGCATCTGGGAGCGATTATAGCGAGTCGGGCCCGGGCTCGTCCGACTTCGAGTCCCCGACTCCAACGGCCTGTTTCGCGCGGCGCAGCAGCCGACGCGCCCAGCCGAACTCGGTCGCCAGGATCGAAACCCCCAGGGCCACTCCCAGGACTCCGGGACCCGGGAGCACCATCATGGCGACCCCGAAAAGACACACCGTGGTTCCGACGACGAAAATCACGACCCTCCGCGCGTGCCGGAGTGCGACGATCGAAAAATCCGCCTCAGTCTCAGCCGAAGATTGCGCTTCGCCCGAACTCTCTGTCACGAACCCTGAATCCGAGCCGTGATGACCGAACAACTCGCGCCGTGGACAACGCGCTCGGCCACGCTTCCCAGGACCAGATGTGAGATACCGCGGCGGCCGTGCGTCCCCATGACGATCAGCTTCACATTGCGCTGCTCAGCGGTTTCGAGAATCAAGGTGTCCGGTTTGCCATCGCCGGTGACCAGGTAGGATTGAACCCCGCCGTTGCGCGCGGGATCGAGCAGGGCAGAAGCCCGGGTGACCACATCTTCGGCAAGCGAGTCGAGGATCGGAATACCGGTACCGATCGAGACCCGCTCGTCGGTCTGCGCCAGAAAGCGCACCGCCTGGATCCCGGGCGGGTGGGCGTATGCGAGCAAGAGCCGGGTCGGCGGCGATGCAGCAGCAATCGTCTGGGCGACGCCAAGCGCGCCGATCGCTGCGTCGGAGAGATCGGTCGCCACCAGAATCTCGTCGAGCGAGAGTTCGCCTCCTTCGGAAACGGCGGTCAGTACGGGACAGTCGGCCGAACGAAGTAGGCGCTCGGCGACACTTCCCACGATCACGTGCTCCAGTGCGCTCTGCCCGCGCCGTCCCACGGCGATCATGTCGATTTTCAGGCGCTCCGCCAGATCGAGCACGACGCGCGACGGCTCGCCTTCTTCGATATGGATTTCGTACTCGACTCCGGCGGCCTCGATCTTGTTGGCCGTCTCTTGCGCCTTCGTGCGCCCGAACTCGCGCATCTGTCCGATCATGTCGGCCGGAACGATGGCCATCTCGGGAAGCAGGGGTTGCACCGGTACGTGAACCGCGAACACCAGGTGGACTCGTGCGCCCAGCAAGCTGGCCAGCTTCGTCGCCTGCTCGAGCGCGCACTCCGCATGCGACGAGAAGTCCGTAGCCACCAGGATCGAATTGACCGCACTCATTCTCATGCTCCCTTCGCGAGCAGGTCCCCGCTGATTGTATAGCCCATTCTTCGCCCTGGAAGCCGGTGCAGCTACGGACTTCGGGTGGAATCTGCAGAGACTGCCCAGGCCGGGAAATCCACGCCAGCCGGGCCGATCGCGGTAGACTCCCAGCAATGAAATCCTCTCCTGCTCAGCCGAAACCCGTAGCGATCCTGGCAAATCCACTGTCCGGTCGCGACGTTCGACGCATGGTCGCGCGCGCCAGTACCACCACGCACGAGGCCAAACGAGATCAGGTCGCACGCGCAGTCGTCGGTGCGGTCGCGGGAGGAGCGCAGCACGTGATCGTGCTGCGGGAACCGTTTCGCATCTCGACGAGCGCCGTCGAGAATCTGAGACTCGATGCCAAGATCGAGGTGCTCGACGTCGATGCGCGGCTCGAAGCCGCTGACACAGTCCGAGCGGTCCATGCCATGCGCGCAGCAGACTGTGGCGCATTACTGGTTCTGGGCGGCGACGGCACGCATCGTGTCGTGACTCAGGCGTGGCCCGACGCACCCATGGTCCCGCTGTCGACCGGAACCAACAACGTGTTTCCGATGATGTGCGAGGCAACCACTGCTGGCGCCGCCGCTGGACTGGTCGCCTCTGGCAATGTCGCGCTGGAAGAAGTTTCGCGCCGAGCGAAACGCGTCCACGTACAGATCGATGGCGAGGACGATGACCTGGCGTTGATTGACGCAGTCGTCCTCGTCGGTGATCGACTCGGGAGCTTCTTGCCTTTTGACCCCGCCAGGATGCAACAAATCGTCCTGGCGCGCGCTGAACCCGGAGCGGTGGGTGTATCGCCGATCGGCGGACTCCTGCACCCCTGCGGCTTCGACGACGACTTCGGCGTGTTGGTCGAGTGTGGTGATCCAGAAAGCGAAGGTCGAGATCTACTGGTCCCGATCTCGCCGGGTCTGTACCGAACTGCTCGGGTCCGCCATTCACAGTCACTCGAACTGGGCGAAGCCATCACAGCGCACGGTCCCGCAGTACTGGCGTTCGACGGAGACCGTTCCCGAAGCCTGGTCGAAGGCCAGTGCGCGCGTCTGTCCGTGCTCCGAGACGGTCCGCACATCATCGATGTTCAGCGCACACTCGCCCTGGCCGCCGAACGGGAAGTGTTCGTCGATCGCGGCCATTTTCACGACGCGTATACCGACGAAAGCAACGAAGGACCCAGCTGCTGCTAAGGCTCACCCCCGTCGGGGCGAGCGCCGCTCGGACGGAAAAGATCAGTCCCAGTGGCGTCCACGAGATGTATGGGACCGGGAATGCTCGTGTCGGTAGCGGACGCTCCCGTAGTACCGTCCCGCGTGACCGTGGTGGCGCCCGCCGTAGTGGTGGTGATCGCAATGCGAGCAGGCATGGTGATCGTGTTCGCAGTGCGAATCCTCGTGACCGTGGCTTCCGCGGTGCTCGTGAGAGCCGTGGCCGAAGATTGCGCCGATCAGAGCACGCCCGATCCCCACGGCTTCGTGAGCCGCGATGCGTCCGAGTTCGTGTTTGAACCCGTGCTCGAACTCATCGGAAGCGCTTGCATCTCGCGGCAGCCAGAAGGCGAAACAGGCCACGATCAGAAGTGGAACCAGGTGCGAAATAGTTTTCGCACCTGGCGTTCGCCGATTGCGTTGAGTGAGCTGCGAAGGGCGTGTTGTTCTCATGGATTCGGATCTCCAATGGGATCGACTGATTCTACTCCACCAGTGGCACGAGAAAAAGCTCTACCCTTCTATTGAGCGCCCTTCCCTCCTTGGAGTCATTGCTCGCAATGGGTAGACGGTCCGCGATTCCCTGGCTGTAGATCCGCATGGTTTGAACGCCACGCTCCACGAGAAAAACCGCGACGGTCTGCGCGCGTTGCAGCGAGAGGCGTTCGTTCATCGCTGGCCCGCCGGAACTGTCACTGTGACCGCTGATCTCTATCAACGTCTTCTCGTAGAACTTCAGCAGATCGGCCACAGTACCGAGCACTTCGCGGAACGATGGATTGAGAGTGGATTGACCGACCTTGAAAGTCAGATTCCCCGGCAACACGAGCTTGAGACGATTGTCCACGCGGCGCAGACTCACACCCGTATCGTTGAGCCTTTTGCGCATGCGGCTCTCCTGCAAGTCCATGTAATACCCGACACTTGCATGTGTCAAAGAGCCGATGCCCGATTCGAGCGCCGCCCGCTGCCTCTCCGCACGCGCTTCATCTTCTGGAGATGGCAGAGGCGTTTCGGCCTTCCGGGTCGTAGAGACAGAGCGCGCCGCTTCGCGCGGGGGTGCTTGGGGAAAAACGCAGCCACCCAAAAGCAGATACAGGAGAAGAAATCGAAGCGTCTTTTGCGAAGCGGATACTCCCATTACCCGAGCATAGACAAACCCACGAACGTCTGCGCGCGGTCAGGGCTCGATTCGCTCCGGGGACCCCGACCAACTCCAGGCGAAACTCGTACGGCTGACACCCAGCATGACTCCACCCAGAGCCTTCGGATGCAAGTACAGACCGTCGGGGCGACCCGCCTCGGGGCCGGTCCAGTCCGAAGACGCGTGTTCGAGTGCACGATCGCGGATTTCCGTGCTTCGCTCGGTCTCGGCGTAGCACATGTAGAGGCAGGGACCGCGTTTTTGGAAGAAGCGGCCCATGGTCTTCGTGCGATCGTGCGGGTGGATCACCTCGACGCGGTCCAGGCGATCGGGATCGAACAGAGTCAAGCTGCCGCGATAGCCATAGGCCTCCGAGTCGATCGCGACGAAGTGGCGGCTGTCGAGCCCGAAGCAATCCGCAATCGCAGCGGTGCTGCCGCGCGCATCCGCGACCAGAAGGGTCACTTCGTAGAGACACTTCAGGAGCCCCACGGGTGCGCGCGATTGGACGGGGCTCACGACGACATTGAGTCCGGGAATCCCGAGCGCGGCCTCGGCAAGAAAGATCTGTCCCCCCTCCTCCGCGAGCGCAGCTCCAGCCTTCTTGAGGCTGGCTCTCAGCGCATCGAAATCATCGCTTTCAAAACCCGCAGCGTAGAGTCCGGGGCCGCCGACAGCGGAAAGGAAATTCGCGATCGCCCCGTGGCCGTCTGGCTCGAGGAGTTCCACCTCGCTCGTTCCGGCCGCGAGCACGGTTCGACGCGCAGCGAGCACCTGAACCTTGTCCTCACGCACGATCTCAGCACCGAGCAGGGTTTTCCAGCAGTGCGCAGTCGCGGCTCGATCGCTCACCGCGATCTGAACGCGGTCAACGGATTCCATCATCTGAACTTCCTCTCGCTTGAGCGTTAGACACTGTCGCGGCTTATTGGGGTTGACCGGAATGGGGAGAAACCCGGTCGATGCGAAACAATGGAGAAGGCTGCTGTTCACTCGTCACGTACAGGGAACGCCCGGTGCGATCGAAACTCATAGCCTCGGCCTGTCGCGTCGGCGGCACGATGATGAACTCGGGCACTCGTGCGAAAGCCGTCGACCAGGCCTCACCCTCAGCTCTCGTGTAGCGATAGGCGTACTTGTAGGTCAGCACGACGGCCTCTCGCCCGTCCGGAGACACATCGAGCGCCGTGGGTCGCGAGAGCCAGTCCCCGCGAAATCCGTGCATCTTGCGATCGATTCGCGTGGGTTGCGGAATCGTGTCCACGACGGCGATCGCTCGAGCGACTTCAGGTTCACTGCCAGAGGAGCGAAGTGGAAGCTCATAGACCGTCATGGGGGGTTCGGCCTTCTCGAGCAGGAGCACGCGCTCGCTCGCCGGATCGACCGCGATGCTCTCGCAATCCCGGGGCCCGTCTTCGTAACGGAACTCGAAGCTCCAGGCGACTTCGACCGGCGCTGCCCAGTCGGCGGCGGACTGCGAGAGTTCCGGCTCTTCGACCACGATCAGACGGCGCGTTCGGTGCCAGGCGAAGTTGTCACCGACGTCTCCGATCATCAGGTAGGACCGGCCTTGCCACACGAAGGAAGTCAGGTCCTCCCAGTCCTCGTTCCAGTGAACTTCTTCAGGCAATACAAACGAACCGCGGTCGCTTCCGTTCAGGGCAATCGGGTACAGGCGAGCAGGATGGCCTCCGTCGTTGAGAACCCAGAGCAGATCGTCGCGTCGACTTGAAGCTGCGAGCCCGCTGGCCTCGGAAATCTGTGGACTTCCCAGGGTACCCACGAAAACAGGATCGGCGAATGCTGCGCGATCGAGTGAATCAGGATCAACCGTGAAGGGTCGGTCGTCCCGGCCGAAGGAACGCCACAGGCCGGGGAGGTCGCGATCCTGCCACAGCGCATACGCCAGGATCCCTGCGATCAGACACGCGATCAGCGCAGCAGGCAGTCCCAGTAGGCAAAGAAGCCAGCGCCTCACGTTATTCGTTCACTCGTTTCCGGGAGGGGAAACAACTCATCGGCGGCGTAGACACGGCCGAAGGCATCGCGATAGACGGCGTGCTTGCGTTCGAACTGCGTGGGTGAGTGGATCCCGGCGGCAGCGGCCAGAGAGGTCAAGCCCGCACGCATCGTGACGACGTAGTTCAACACGCGATAGCATTTCTCTTCGACGACAAGCGCGGTCATCAGGTTCTCATCTGTGGTTGCAACACCTACGGGGCAGGTATTGGTGTGGCACTTCTGTGCCTGGATGCAGCCCACCGAAATCATCAAGGCGCGTGCGATGTTGACAGCATCGGCACCGAGACACAACGCCAATGCGATGCGATCGGGGGAAAGCAACATCCCTGAAGCGAAGACCTTGACTCGTTCGCGCACGCCCGCGCGTCGCAGTGCGTCGTCGAGAGCGACGATTCCCGAACGCACAGGGAGCCCCATCGTCTCGGCCATCTCCTGGTAGGAAGCACCGGAGCCCCCCTCACCACCATCGACGGTGATCCAATCCGGTCCATCTCCTCGACGCGCCATCGCCTGTGCCAGTGGATCACAGGCTCCGGGTCCGCCGACCACGATCTTCAGGCCAACGGGTTTTCCGCCCTCCTGTCGCATTCGCGCAATCCAGTCGAGGGTCTCGTCGATCGAGGCCAGCATGGTGAAACGATTGGGAGAGTCGATCGTCTTGCCTACCGGGACTCTGCGGATCCCCGCGATCTCCGACGTTACCTTCACACCCTCGACGTGGCCGCCGCGAATCTTGGCTCCCTGGTGAAACTTCAGCTCGAAACCGCGAACTTGCGACCGAGCGGCCTGCTCAGCGAACAGATCCCAGTCCCATTCGCCCGCCTGAGTTCGCACTCCGAAAAGACCCGGGCCGATTTGAAACACGATATCGCCACCGCCCGCGAGATGGTGCGGAGAAAGCCCACCTTCGCCGGTGTTGATCCAGCTACCCGTCGCCCTGCCCACACCCTTGCTGATGGCGAGGATCGCATTGCGACCGAGTGCACCGTACGACATGCCGCTCATGCCGATCAGTCCGCGAAGTTTCCACGGGTGAGGCAGGCCTTCCCCTATCACCGGCGCGAAATCATCGCTCAATCTCCATGGAGAGATCTGATCACTCACCATGCGTTCGCTGCGCCGGAAGAGTCCCTCCTCATCGATCTGATAGGTGCGGGTTTCGATGCGGGGTTGACGCACTACCGCCATTTCATCCATGAGCACGGGCAGAAGAGTATTGCGCAAGTACCAGCCGGGCTTTTCGAAGTCTCGCTTGGATCCGAATCCGATCAGGCTCTTGAGGTACTTGCCCGAGAAAACGACGCTCAGATACTGATCGCGGGAAAACGGTTTGCCCTCACGGTCTGCATCGAACAGGTACTGGCGCAACTCGGGCCCGAGGTGCTCGAGGAAATAGCGCAGGCGGCCGAGCAGCGGAAAGTTCCGCAGCACGGCGTGTTGGGCTTGACGGCGATCGGACCAGTACAGCGCCGCCAGAACAAGGACCGGCGCAATCATCATCACGAGCAGCAACCCGAAGGTCACGAGCAGGACGAAATCAGTGAATTCCATTTACGGCATTCTATCTATCGACCCGACAGGTCAGTGAAGCGATCCCCTCAGTGAATGGGTCCGACCGAGGACACCTGGTACTTCTGCACGTCCATCGCGGTAATCCCAAAACCTCCGAAGGTCTGCTGGAAAACCGCCATATGAGGAGAAGCCAGATGAGCGTCGAGCGCCTGTTGCGACTCCCATTCCTCGAAGATGTGAAACTCGCCGGGATCGGAAAGATCTGTCGAAAAGGTGTAGGAGATGCACCCGGCTTCTTTCCGGGTCTCGCGCATCATCTCGACCGCGGCGGCAACGGCCTGCTCTCGATTTGCGGGATCCAGTTGGATCCTTCCGGCAACTACGATCAATCCACGGCCCTCCTGGAAAGTTCGGGCCCAGCCTACCCGGACCCGGAGTCAGACTCAATCGCGTTTGATTTGCAGAAAAACCGAGCCTGGACCTGGCCGAACGGCGACAGAATTGTCCCGCGGAAATCCTCTTGCGAACGGGTCTTTAGGATCCGCGAGACGTCAGTTCCGCCACGACCGCGGACACTCGCGTCACCCCTGACACTCCGCGATAAAGCTGACGGAAAGGACCGAGTTCTCGCCTTGCCAGCAATCGGGACTCCGGTAGATTTCCGACATGTTTGTTTCAAAGCCGATCGCATACAAGCCGTTCGAAACGTTCCTCCAGTCGTGGATCATCATCTCGCTGCTGGCGATTCCGCTCGCCTGCTCCAACGCGTCTGAGCTCCAGGCCGATCTTCCAGACGACCCCATGGCGGTCTACGAAATGGGAATCGAAAAGAAGAAGAGCGGTGACGCGGCGGCCGCCAAACAGCTGTTTGAGCACGCCGTCACAATGGATCCGCGGATCGGAGAGACCCTGGCTGCGAAGGGCCGCTTCACGGAAGCCGTCGATTCCTACCGGATCGCGTTGACCAGCGCACCCGATGATCCGGTCACCCACCACAATCTGGGCATCGCCCTGATGAACACGGGCGAACAGGAAAAGGCATTGAAGCACGTCAATCGCGCAGTGCAGATCGATCCCGAGTACGCGCGTGCGATTCACGACCTGGGCGCGATCTATCTGTATCGCGGCAAGAACGAAGAAGCCCTCAAGTGGTTCAAGCTGGCCCTGAAAAAGGACCCGGACTACTACGATTCCTACCGCGATGCCGCGAAAGCCCTCGACGCTCTTGGGCGCACGGACGAAGCCGCGGATGTTCGCTCCCGCGGCCGGGGGATCGCTTCGATGCAAAACGGGAACGACAAGAAGTAGCCGGACGCGCTGCCGGGCTTGACGAGAGGTTTCGCGCTGCGACCCTAGCGCGATGCACCTCTGGCTAAAAGCTCTTCACCTGATTGCGATGGTGGCCTGGTTCGCGGGCCTCTTCTACATCTTCCGTCTGTTCGTGTATCAGGCCGAGAACCGCGAACATCCGCAGGCGGTGCGGGTGTTGAAACACGCGTCTGAGCGCCTGTGGAAACTCATCATGACCCCGGCGATCATCGCCACCTGGAGTTTCGGCCTGCTGATGCTGGCCAACACTCCCGGTTTCCTGACTCTACCCTGGGTCCTGATCAAGCTCGCGCTCGTCGCTGGGCTGACGGGATACCACTTATGGGTGGGACACGTGCGCAAGCGTTTCGCAGCGGACGACCTCTTCCTGAGCGGACGCCAGTGCCGCATGCTCAATGAGGTGCCGACATTCTTCCTGATCGCCATCGTACTGCTCGCGGTCCTCAAACCCACCGGCTGACTCCGCAGACGATTCGACCCCTCCGGGAGTGTAGGATACGACTCCGAGCAGGAGCCGTCCCATGAACTACGAAACCCTCGAGATCGAACGCGAAGGCCCGTTGCTGCGGGTCTGGCTCAACCGCCCCGAACGGCGCAACGCGGTCAACACGCGCATGCTTCGCGAAGTCGGCGATCTCTTCGTCTCTCTGGAAACCGACTTCGAGACCCGCGTAGTGGTTCTGGGTGGCCGCGGAAAGTCGTTCTGCGCCGGTGCGGACCGAAAGCCCGACGACTCCTTCAGCAATCCGCTCGAGGCGCAGAGCGAGCGTGAGCGACGCTGGTTGGGGCAACTGGGCCGTCGCGCGTGTCGCGCAATCGAAGACTGTGAAGCGGTGACCGTTGCGCGCGTCCACGGACATGCCATCGGCGGAGGTTCGTGTTTCGCACTCTCCTGTGATTTCCGCATCGCATCCCGCTCTGCAATCTTCCGCGTGCCCGAGGTCGCCCTGGGCGTACCGCTGACCTGGGCGGCGACACCGCGACTGATTCACGAAATCGGCGCGGCCCGCACGCGCGAGCTTCTGCTCCTGTGTCGCGACATCGATGCAGAAAAGGCCCTGCACTGGGGCATGGTTCACGGCTGCGTGGATGAGGACGATCTCGACAACGAAGTCGCGGCCTGGGTCGGCGAACTGCTCGACAAACCGGAACTCGCGGTGCACATGACCAAGACGCAACTGCGAGGCTACGCGCGCAGGGCTGCGCTGGGTGACGAGTCCGAAACCGACGGCGACCTGATTGCCCTTGCTCGCAACAGTCCTGAAATGCGCGCTCTCTTCAAGCTTCCGGAAAAATAGGCGCGCTTCGCCTCACCCCTCCAGCACGCGGGCGTTCTCTTCCTCGCGCTCGGCCGCCTCCAGTAGTTTCGCGCGGATCTGCGGATCACTTTCGTCCTCCGCCAGGGCGCGATACACCGCGGCACCAGAACGCTCCAGCTTGGCCAGTAACTCCTTCTGCTCCCCGGCCTCCTTGCCGTCGAACAGCGACGCCATGGTCTGCTCGGGAGAGAGTCGAGGCTCGAGCACCGCCTGTGTCTGGGTGACCAGCGCGATCAGGCGTCCGTCGGGGTTGGTGACGCGCGTCTGCCAGACCATGGTTCGGCGACCGAGGTGCAGCGCCGTGCACTCACCCGTCACCGTCGTTCCCGCCCGACCGGCCGCCAGGAAGTTGGTCTTCGACTCGATCGTGGTCGTCGATGCACCCGGCGGAAGATTGATGGCAGCCGCGAACGCGCCGAGCGTATCGGCAAACGCCATGATCGCACCGCCGTGCAAGATGCCCGGCAGGGTGCACAGGTCGTCGCGAACCGGAAGGCTCCCTTTCACACCGTCCTGGTTCGCCTGATCCAGGCTGATGCCCAGCAATCCGGGCAGAAATCCCTTGATCGCCTTTTGCAAAACTTCGAGTTCCAACTCCGTTCCTCCCGCTGGATGGTGATCCGAATAGTGGTGTCACGACCCTGAGCCCTCGTCGCGCGAGCGGTGAAACCCGTATCAGGCGTGTGCGCGGATGATCTTCACCACGTCGAGATAGATGTGAACGACTTCGTCGAGCGTAAAACCGGCCTCCACCACGTTCCTCACGGTAGGCCGGTTCATCTCGGGACCGACACGACGCGAGAGCGGCGTCATCAGATTCATCATCAAGCTGAAGGGAAAAAACCGACTACCGGTGTGCTCGAACATATGGAGTTCGCCACCTGGCTTGAGGATGCGACGCAGGGCCTCCAGACCCTTGACCGGGTTTGGCACAGAACAGAACGTACAGGAGGTGAACACCTGATCGAACTCGCCGTCCGCATATGGCATGTCGTGAACGTCCATCTGCTTCAACTCGAGCGTGCCTTCGTACTGATCGACCCGCTCGCGGGCTTTTTCGAGCATGCCCTCACTGATGTCGATACCCACGATTGAACGCCCCTTGGGAAAAAACGGCACATCGAGGCCCGTCCCAACCGCGAGGAAGAGGATTTTGCCTTCCCCCATGCGCGCAAAAAACTCTCGCTTTCGCGGAGCCCAACGCTTTTCGGGTCCGTATCCAGCCATCAGATCGAAATTGGCCGAAGCCTTGTCCCACTTCTGTCGGGTTACGTCGTCCATCGCTCTGTCCTCCGCTTGATCAGGCTATTGGCGACATAGGTCGCGATCACTACGCCAACGCCGCAGCACGCCCCCACGCGGACAGCCCAGGCGAAGCTTACCTCGGCCATCGCCGCGGCCATCGGAACCACCATTCCGACGACCATGCCGGTCGTCATCACCGGAAGCATCACTTCCATGGCACCAAACAACGCCCCAGAGCCCAGAGCGATCGGCAGTGAAATCACCATGCCGAGCGCCATTCCCACGAACATGGCCAGTAACATGTTCCAGCCCGGCCCAAATAACAGCGCCGAGATCAGCCCAATGATGACACCCGCCGCGATGTTCGCGGCGAGATCGCCCAGCACGAAATAGGGTCGCGTCTCCAACTCCGTCTCCCGAGTCCGAATTTGGACTTCTTGCGGGCAGCTTAGCCCGGGCGTCTGGTTTTGGGGAAATGAATCCTGAACTCCTGGCTCGGGGTCCTTGGATCGGGGTCCTTGGATCGGGGCGCGCTGGATAGCTGGCATGAAGATCCCTTGATCTCTCCAACGGCCCCAGGGCGGATTTCCCGCACAGCACGGACCCTCCATTCGGTGGTATCGTGTAGCCAGACGCCAACCACGATCAGGCAGGACCCATGACGACCGAAAACGATTCGACCCAGGCGACTACGGACTCGGGAAACCCAGGATTCGACCCGAATACCTTGCGCGAAAAGTACCGCTCGGAGCGGGACAAACGCATCCGCGGCGATGGCAACGACCAATATCTCGAAATCAAAGGCACGTTTTCGCATTTCCTGGACGACCCCTATGTCGAGCCGGGCTTCAGCCGCGAACCGCTGACGGACGAGGTCGAGGTCGTGGTGATCGGGGGCGGGTTCGGCGGACTTCTGACCGCAGCGCGTTTGCGTGAGTCCGGGATCGAAGACGTGCGGATCATCGACAGCGCAAGCGACTTCGGCGGCACCTGGTACTGGAACCGCTACCCGGGCGTGGCCTGTGACATCGAGTCCTATATCTATCTGCCTTTGCTCGAAGAGACCGGCTATATGCCCAAGCAAAAGTACGTGACCGGCGCGGAGATCCTGGAACACAGCCAGCGGATCGGGCGGAAATACGATCTGTACCGGGACGTCTGTTTCCAGACCAAGGTCACCGAACTGCGCTGGGATGATGAGAGCGCTCGCTGGATCATCTCGACGAACCGCGGCGATCGCATGAAGGCTCACTACGTGGCCATGGCGCTCGGTCCGCTCAACCAGCCAAAGCTTCCCGGGATCGCCGGGATCGAGGATTTCAAGGGACACGCCTTCCATGCTTGTCGCTGGGACTACGATTACACCGGCGGCAATTCCGATGGAGGCCTGACGGGACTGGACGGTAAGCGCGTCGGCATCCTCGGTACAGGCGCCACGGCGGTGCAATGCATTCCGCACGTGGGCGAAACGGCAGAGCACCTCTACGTCTTCCAGCGCACGCCTTCGTCGATCGACGTCAAGCAAAACGATCCCACCGATAAGGAATGGGCCAAGACTCTGGAGGATGGCTGGCACCAGCAGCGCATGGACAACTTCAACATCCTCGTATCGGGTGGTTTCCAGGACGAGGATCTGGTCAACGACGGCTGGACCGAGATCATCCGCAAGCTACTGGTCAACTTCCAGGCCCAGGAAAACCCCGATGTCTCGCCTGCGGCCCTGCTCGAGAGCATGGAACTGGCGGACTTCGAAAAGATGGAGCAGATCCGAGCTCGCGTGGATTCCGTGGTCGGTGACGAGGAAACGGCGGAAGCCCTCAAACCCTACTACCGCCAGTTCTGCAAGCGCCCCTGCTTCCACAATGAGTACCTGCCCACGTTCAACCGGCCCAACGTCACACTCGTGGACACCAAGGGCCAGGGCGTAGAACGCGTCACTGAAAAGGGTGTCGTGGTCAATGGTCAGGAGATCGAACTGGACTGCCTGATCTACGCCAGCGGCTTCGAGGTCGGAACCTCCTACACCCGACGAGCCGGATACGATATCTACGGACGAGAAGGTCAGAGCTTGTCAGACACGTGGGCGGATGGCGTGCGCTCGCTCCACGGCATGCATGTCAACGGTTTTCCGAATTGCTTCATCATGAGCAATGCGCAATCCGGATTCACTCCGAGCTATCCCCATATGCTCAACGAGCAAGCCAAGCACATCGCCTACATCATCAAGAACGGTGTGGACAATAAGGTGCGCACGGTCGAGGCGTCGAAAGAAGCCGAGAACGAGTGGATCGAGACCATCATCAGCCTCTCGCGCCTCGGCAATGAATTCCTGCTGAACTGCACTCCCGGGTACTACAACAACGAAGGCAAGCCCACCGACCGAAGCGCTCAGGACGGATTTTACGGGGGCGGCTCAGTCGCATTCATCAAGCTCTGGGACGACTGGCGCGCCGACGGTGGACTGAAAGGTCTCGAACTCAACTAAGAGAGAGACCCGGCAGAAGATCCGTGACGAAAGAGGGATCGACAGGCTCGATATTCGAGCCGTAGGAGACAAGCGATGGATTTCGAACTCAGCGACAAGACCCGCCTGCTCTACGACCAGGTCGAGCGCTTCATGGGCGAATTCGTCTATCCGGCGGAGTCGGTTGCGCAAGAGCAGATCGAAGCTTCGGGGGATCCCCATCACCAGCCCACGATCGTAAAGGAACTACAGGCCAAGGCCCGCGGGCTCGGACTGTGGAATCTGTTCCTGCCCGACGAGACATACGGAGCAGGACTGACGAACCTGGAGTACGCGCCGCTTTGTGAACTCATGGGACGTTCGGGCATCGCATCGCGCGTGTTCAATTGCGCAGCCCCCGACACCGGCAATATGGAGATCCTCGCCGAATTCGGAAATGAACAGCAGAAGAAGGAATACCTGCAACCGCTACTGGATGGCGAGACCCGCAGCTGCTTCTCCATGACCGAGCCCGAGGTTTCGAGCGCCGATCCGACGCAGCTGCAGACCCTGGCGAAGCGCGACGGCAACGAGTACGTGATCAACGGTCATAAGTGGTTCACATCGGGAGCGATCGGATCGAAATTCGCGATCGTCATGGCGGTCACCGATCCCAGCGCTCCGCCGCATCAGCGCGCCAGCCAGATTCTGGTGCCTACCGACACTCCCGGTTTCAATATCCTGCGTTCGGTGTCGGTCATGGGTCACGCGGGCGGCGGTGGACATTGCGAGATCCGCTACGAGGACTGTCGCGTACCGGTCGAGAACTGCCTCGGACCGGAAGGGTCGGGCTTCGCGATCGCACAGGCACGACTCGGACCGGGCCGCATTCACCACTGCATGCGCTGCATCGGTGGTGCACAGCGAGCCCATGAAATCATGGTTCACTATGCGGCAAACCGAAAGCTGCGCGGCGAGCCGCTCGGCCACCAGCAGTTCGTTCAGGAATTCATCGCAACCTCGAAGATGGAAATCGAACAGGCGCGCCTGCTCACGATGCATGCGGCCTGGAAGATGGACACCGTCGGGAAAAAGGAAGCTCGCCAGGAGATCTCGATGATCAAGGTCGTGGCGGCGAACCTGTTCCAGAACGTGTGCGACCGTGCGATTCAGACCATGGGTGCGCTGGGCGTTTCCGACGACACTCCCGTCGCCGCAATGTGGCGCCAGGGCCGCTCACTGCGCATCGCAGACGGCCCGGACGAAGTCCACAAGATGGTCATCGCCCGCAGAGAACTGAAGCAGTACGCATAATCGGTCGGAAAACACGCGGGGGGCAGGCCCGAGTTTTCAGGCTTCCGGGGTATAGCGAACCTTCATCTCGGCACAGGTCCGAACCAGAGCAGAGGGCTGGAGCACGGGTCCACCTGCCGAATACTCCATATTCGGCAGTCGACTCAGAACCCGCTCGAAGGCGACGCGCATCTCCATGCGGGCCAGATTCGCACCCAGGCAGAAGTGATTGCCGATGCCGAATCCCAGGTGGTGGGGGTTTCGGTCGATATCGAAGCGGTCGGGATCCTCGAACTCCCGCTCGTCGCGATTGGCGGAGGTGTAGATGATCAACACCTTCTGACCGGCTGCGATCTTCTTTCCACCGACCTCTGCGTCGCACGTGGCGGTTCGGCCAAAGGAGCGCACGGGAGTGGTCACGCGAACCATCTCTTCGACCGCGACCGGAATCAGTGACGGATCATCGACCAGGCGCTGACGGGCCGCGGGGTTCTCGATCAGCAATTGCATCCCACCGGAGATGCCGTTGCGGGTGGTCTCGTTGCCGGCGACCATCAGGATCACCATCAGCTTGATCAACTCGTCGTTCTGCAACTCCCGATCGGCTATCGCGCTGGCTGCGATCCCCGATTCGTCGTATTCCTTGAGCAGACCCGAGTCCTTTGCACCAGCGAGAATGCTGACCAGGTCTTCCTGTGGATTCGCGCGCCGCTCCTCGATGATCGGCGTGACGTAGTTCGCGTACTCCAGATACGACTGGCCGGCACGGGCCACGATCTCCGGATCCTCCATATTACCCTCGGCGGCAATCATGGAGTCGGACCAGTGATGGAACTTGTCGTGGTCCTGCTCGCGGATTCCGATCATCCCGGCAATCAAGAGCAAAGGCAGAGGTACCGAGATACTCTCAACGAAGTCGCACTCGGAGTTGGTCGCCACCGCATCGATGGCCTTGTCCGTAATCTTCAGGAAAGCCTTCTCCAGGACCTTCACCATGTTCGGGGTGAAACCTTTCTTGATCAGCCCCCGCAATTGGCCGTGCCGCGGTTCCTCCTCGTCGATCAGACCTAGCTTGATGTCGTTTCCCGGCCGCACACCCAGACCCGAAGTGAAGGTCTTCTGGTCCTTGGAGATGGCCGAAACATCGGCGTAGCGGGTGATGATCCACAGGCCGTCCTTTTCGGACCAGCGCACGGGTTCGTGCTCGCGAAGCCAGCGAAAGCGCTCGAGCATGGGCGCCTCCTCCCAGTTGCGGGAGTCGAGATAGGCGATATCGACGTCGACCATTGGGTTCTCCTTCAAGAGCGACCGGAATAGTACCAATCACGTGCGACACATTTCTGAGGGCCAGATCGGCCGATTCGCGAGTGGCAGCATACCGACTTCACACTCGGCGGGTCGTCCACGCCTACGCAGAAGCGCCGCGAGACATGAATCAGGACGCGTGCCCTGCCCTGAGTTTGTCGCGGTAGCGACCGGGAGAGTCGCCTACCCACGTGCGGAAGGCGCGATTGAAATTGGCCGCGTCCTCGTAGCCGAGCAGGCCGGCGATCTCTTCGAGCGGGAGATCGGATGACTCCAGGTAGTCGAGCGCCAGACTCTTGCGAACATCCCCTACGACACCGCGAAAGCTCGTACCCTCTTCGCGCAATCTGCGGCGTAGGGTCCTCGGGCTCATGGTCATCCGCGCGGCCACGGTTTCGAGCCTGAAGCCGTCCCGCGCAGCCACGAGGTGACTGCGCACGCTTTCGACGATACGTCCTCCGGATCCCAGACGCTCCAGGATCGCCTGGCAGCGTTCCTCGCAGATTCGCAGCATCTCCGCGTTGGGCATTTCGGACGGAATCTCGAGATCTTCACTGGGGAAGCGAAACTCGACTTCGTCGCACGCGAAGCGAATCGCACAGTCGTAGAGCTTCTCGTACTGCGCGCGATGCGCGGGGGCCGGATAGTCGAGCAGGATTTCCGTCGGATGAAGTCCCTGTTTCCAAAGGGGCAGCGGATTGGCGAGCATTCCCAGCAGTTCTTCGACCGCAACCACGTGGACCGGACCGAGCGGCAGGATGTCGCGGGCCGTCAGTATTGCGATCCCGTCCCGCTCGGAGAGACCGAGGTCGAGCAGGAAACCGCGGATCGGCGTGTAGCGCAGCATGAGCCGAAACTCTTCGCGCACAGTCCGCGCACACAGAGCGGCGTGCCCGAGCACCCCGTGGTGGCCCGGCGTGAAGCGAGCCGCGAGTCGAAAACCTAGACCCGGCTCCGGGGACAGGGCGAGTGCGTTCTCGTAGAGGCGGACCTGTTGGGGATGGCTGATGAACTCGTCCGGATCGCGAAGCTGACTTCGCGAGATTCCCGTCCGCCTCAAGACATCTGCTTCGGAAAACCCCTCTTCCTCGAGCAGGGTGACGAGTTCGGCCGCGTAGACGATAGGCACGATCAACGGATCCACGGGATCACGATATCAGAACTGGCCGAAAATGACCATTAACTGTCCGGTTCTCCCATGGTCGCGCGCTCCCGTTCCGTTCATCCTGAAGCTGAAGCCCAGACTCCTACCTCGAACAGCAAGGGAGAAGCCATGAGTGAGATCCTGACGGCCGCCGAAATCGCCGCAGTCCGCGAACAGCCCGAGCGCGCTTCGCTGCTACCGGCTCGTTGCTACACGGATCCCGATTTCTACGAACTCGAGAAGGAGCGCATGTTCCGGCGCAGCTGGCTGGCGGTGGGACGCGCCGAGCAGATCGCGAACCCCGGGGACTACTTCAACATCGACCTTTTCGGCGAACCGCTGATCCTGGTCCACGACCAGGGTGGAACGATCCGGGCACTGTCCAATATCTGCCCGCATCGCTGGATGCTGCTGGTCGGGCACGACGAAGAGTCGACGTTTCCCTTCAAGAGCCAGTCGTGCGGCAACCGCAATTCGTTCCAGTGCCCGTTCCACCTGTGGTCGTTCGACCTGGAAGGCAAGATGCTAGGCGCACCGGGCATGGAGCAGGCGCAGGACTTCGACAAGAAGCGCTGGAGCCTGCCTCAGTTCCCCGCCGAACTCTGGGGCGGCTTCATCTTCGTGAACCTGGACACCAACGCGGCCCCCCTCGCCCCACAACTGGCCCCCCTGGTCCCCGAGGTCGAGGGATATGAACTCGAGCGGCTGCGCATGCTGGAACCGATCGACTACGACTGTGACTGGAACTGGAAGATGAGCGTGGAAGCCGGTTCCGAGTCGTACCACCACATCGGATTGCACCAGGACATCATCGAAGATCTCATGCCGGGTGCGATGTCAGAGATCGAGCCCCCTCGCGGCCCCTACTCCCTGTACTGGAATCCGACCAAGGACCGCAGTCCAATCCCCGGCGATTATCCGCCGCCCGCGGGACTTTCCGAACGCGAACTCTACTCGCTGAAGCTCGTGACGATCTTCCCGTACACGATGTTCTTCATGGTGCCTGGATACACGGCCTACCTGCAGTTGATTCCGGATTCCCACGATCACCATCGATTGCGCTACATCCCGCTGGTTCACCCCAACATCGATCAGCATCCCGATCCGGAGAAGGTCGGCGAGGATATCCGAGCACTGCTCGACGCAGTCCACCAGCAAGACATGGCCGGAGGCCGCTACTGCTGGGCCGGTGCGCAATCGCGCCTGGCAAAACCCGGACGCGTCTCGCACCTGGAGACTCAACTCTGGCAGATGCACAACTGGCTTCTCGATCAGATCGAAAAACCCTAGTTCTTTCAGCTATCTGAGGAGGAGACCTGATGTCCGTCGTAATGATCACGGGTTGCAGCCGGGCCAGCGGTTTCGGTCAGCGAACCGGTCTGGCCTTCGCGAAGGCGGGTTGCGAAGTCTACGTGACGATGCGCCGATCCGAACGCGGCGAGTCGCTGGAAAAGCAATGCGCCGCACAGGGCCTGAAGCTTTTCGCAATCGAACAGGACGTGACCGACCCGGAGTCCAATCGCCGGGCCGTCGCCGAAGTGCTCGAGCGATCGGGGCGCGTGGACGTGCTGGTCAACAACGCGGCGATCGGTGGGTTCGGGGCACTCGAGACGGTGTCAGACGAAAAGTACCGGGCCGTCTTCGAGACCAACTTCTTCGGATCGGTCGATGCCACGCGCGCGGTCCTGCCCGCGATGCGTGCGCAGGGGACCGGGCGCATCCTCTTCGTGACCTCGCTGGCCGGTTGCATCGGTCTGCCCGGGGAGACGGCCTACTCGGCCAGCAAGTTCGCTCTCGAAGGCATGGCCGAGGGCCTTTCGTACGAGGTCAAGCGCTTCGGAATCGATATCAGCATCATCGCCCCGGCCTTCTTCGACACCGGCATGAGCGCGAACACGGAAATGGAAGGGCAGTATCAGAAGGGCACCCCGTACGATGCCTTCAACGAACAGATCGCGGCATCGACGACCGAAGGTGAGAATTCCGGCGAGGATCCGGAACTCGTGGCCAACACCATCCTGGAAGCCGCGACCACGGCGCAGCCCCGGCTCCGCTGGTGGCCCGGTGAACTGGGCCCGGGATTCGCTGCGGCTCGCCGCCAGATGAGCGATGACGAATGGCAGGCAATGCTCACCGGCGAGATGAAACTCGGCTGGTGGGTCGAGGGGCGTGAAGCGGAATAGAGCCGGGACAGCGCTCTACGGGCCCCGCCAGAGATCGACGCTGCGTGCGAGTCCGGGCATCTGGACTCGGGGAAGAGTCTGCTTGTCGACGACGGTCTGCTCCTCGACCAGACCGTTGAGGTACAGGATGTACGCGGTCAGGGCGTAGACCTCGTCGTGACTGAGGCTCTTGGGTGCGTTGTGGGGCATCGCCCTGCGCACGTAGTCAAAGATCGACGTCGCGTAGGGCCACTGGGCACCTACCGACAGCACCAGGAGCGGATGCTTCTGGATTCGCAGAACTCGCAGAGGATCGCGGAGACTCAGAAAACCGTCGGAGCCCGCCAGTCGCGAAGCCGGACCCTCGGTACCCGTTTCGCCGTGGCACAGGCGGCAACGACCCCGATACAACACCGCCCCCTCGCGTGCCCGACCGCTGCCCGGCGGCAGATTGCGTCCGTCCGGAAAGATGGTGATGGCACGTGCGCGAAGCTGTGCTTCGCTCACGGGGGTGCCGAGATTCACTTCGAGTTTCCGCGATTCCTCGGCGAAACCCGGAAAGACGGGCGTCGACAAGAACAACGCCAGGAGAGCGAAGCAAGCGCCTTTACGCGTAGACATTCTCGACCCGTCCTTCCTCTCCGATCCGCCAGGCTTGGACCGCGTTGTAGTGGTTGAAGGAGTGATTGGCGTACCGCGACTTCCAATCGTCCCGGGTGGGCTGGCGCACGCCCCGTTCGTCGCTGGCCCGGCTCAACAAGACCGTTGGCTTGCCGTCCCAGCGCCAGGGGATCGAGAAGCGCGTCAACGCTTTGTCGAGTACCGGCCCCTGCAATGTGGCCTTCGCCCAGGTTCGCCCTTCATCTGCCGAGACTTCCACCTGGCTCACCTTTGCGTGCCCCGACCACGCGAGTCCCGAGATCTCGTAGAAACCCGGCCCGGGCAACACCTGTTTGCCGGACGGATGGGTGATGACGGATTTCACGTCCATGTGGAAGGAGAAACGCGCAATCTCTCCACTCGCGAGAAACTCGGTATACAACCCCGACTCGTCCTTGGTGTGGGCGGGGGCGTCCGCGAGTTCGAGCCGGTGCAACCACTTCACATTGGTATTGCCTTCCCAGCCGGGCAGCAGCAGACGCAGCGGATACCCCTGCGCGCCCCGGATGCGTTCGCCGTTCTGGTAGAAGGCGAGCATCCCATCGTCCAGGAGCTTGGACACGGGAATGCTCCGGGCGTGCGAACCGCCGTCGGCTCCTTCCGCAATCGCCCACTTTGCCGAGGGTTTGAGGCCGGCTTCCTCGAGCAGAAGTCGAAGCGGAACCCCGACCCACTCGGAACCGGAAACCTGACCGAAGAGATCCTGGCAGGAGTCGTCGCGCTCGAAAACGGAAAGAGCGTTGGCCGCCGTATTGCCCGAGCATTCCAGAAACAGAATGCGCGACACCATCGGGTAGCGGGCCAGCGCGTCCATCGAGAACTTCAGGGGTCGTTCCACCAGACCGTGAATCACGAGTTCGTGGCGCGCGGGATCGATGTCCGGGATGCCGTTGTGGTGAACGCCGAAATGCAGACCATTGGGCGTGATCGCTCCGCGCTGGCTCTGGATGGGTGTGTGCCAGAGGGTAAAGCCCGTGGTCTCGGGCACGACTTCACGCGGCTTTTTCTGGACGTGACTCTCGTGACGGACGGGCTGGCCATAGGCAACGTCCTCGCCGCCCGGTGTCTTCATCCACTCCGGAAACCCCGCTCCGATGCGGGCGTCGCCGGGGTTTTCCGACGCTCGGATGAGGTCGGAGGAGCTCGCCGCCAGGAAAGAGGCACCGGCGAGCAGAAAAGACCTGCGACCGACCAGCCCTCCCCCGGCGACGTACTCGAGCGCGGATCGCTTCATGCGCCATCATCTCTGGAGATGTCTTCGACGTCGGATGCGACGCCGTCTCTGACGGGGATGCCCTGCTGCACGAAGGCGTCGCTGTCGGCCCAGTGACCGTGCGCGGTGAGCCACATGCGGATCAGATGGCGCTTGAGTTCCGGCTCCTCATAGTCCTCGTAGGCGGTGCGCATGTGCAGGGCGGCGCTGTTCTTCAGATAGGCGATCTCGCCGGGAACGAGCCGGAACTCCAGATGGAACTCCGGGTCGAGTGCGATCTCGTCGATCAGATCGAGCAACTGAATCTGTTCAGCCGAGAGCCGCGGCACCTGGGCGTGGCGTTGTGCATTGCGGATATACCAGCCGATGTAGAAGAAGCGCAGGAGCCCGTCGTGGTAGGAGCAGATCGGCAGATTGAAGAACGGGTCCTCGCCCGGGCCCTGCTCCTCGTTGCGGTCCCAGGAGAAGTTCTCGTAGAGCAAGGGGATCAGATCGGATCGGCGTTGCAAGATCTCGTTGTAGATCGCCCCGCAACTCGCCAGGCGGTTCTTGCCGCCCCATGGCGCCTGCTTGAGGCAGAGTAGCGCGACGATGTCGGAACCATCGCTGTGGAAGCCCAGTTCGATGTTCGTCTTGTAGAGCCGCTTGGATCGATCCCCGGGATTGGCCCCCACGTCTCGGATGTGGCTCAGCAGGTCGCCCGCTGCGTTCTGGGACACCCCCGTGCCCATATAGGTCCCGATTCCCCAGTGGACCTTTTCCAGGTCTTCCTCGCTGTAACGGTCCACCGGCAGGCCCTTTACATTGATGAAGCCGGCTCCGCGGTGCAGCACCTTCATCCAGCGTTCGATCTGGGGAAGCAGGGCCTTTAGCGGGAAGTCGTCTCGGGTCAGTTCGGTCGCCGGCTTGCCCGTCGCCTTCGCATGGGAGAGCGCGGCGTCGATATCATCGAGTTCAGCCCGGTCGAGCGTGTGAAGCCAGTCGCTCCGTTCGACAATGTCGGCGCTCTTCCAGACAGTGGCGTCCTTGAGAGGCTCGTTGAGAATCGCGGTCATGGGGATCTCCTCATTGGGTTTGGAAGGATCGGACTAACACTCGACCCGGCTGCCTAGCTTGCACTCATCGCCGTTCGAGCCAGAACCGTCTGCGCGGCGACAGCAGTTTGCAGTCAGGAAATCGATCAATTCATTCACGGCAGAAATATCGGGGCTGTAGATCCTCGACCTGCCCTGTCGCTCGCAACGGATCAAGCCCGCGCTCTTGAGTTCCTTCAGGTGGAAAGAAAGCGTTGCCGAACCGATGCCGAGCTCGGCGCCGATGGCTCCGGCCGGCAGACCTTCGAGCCCGGCCTGCACGAGCACGCGAAAAGCGTCCAGGCGGGTTTCCTGGGCCAGGGCGGCGAGTGCGCTGATCGCGATTTGTTTTTCCATATTTCCAATGGTATAAAGATATCAAGATATGTCAAGAATCTTCTCGACCGAAAAAGGGAGAACTCAGATGAAGACCACGCCCTGCCGGGCTTCACACCTGGCCGCAGCGGGATCGAGCCTCTAGATGGGAATCTTCGAGCGTTACCTGACGCTCTGGGTAGCGGCGGCCATCGCGGGCGGAATCGCACTCGGCGCACTGTTTCCCGGTGCGTTCGCCCTGCTGGCCGGCCTCGAGATCGCCCGGGTCAATCTGGTCGTGGCCGTACTGATCTGGGTGATGATCTATCCGATGATGGTCAACGTCGATCTGGCATCGCTGCGCCACATCGGCGATCGCCCGAAGGGTCTGGCCGTCACGATCGTCGTGAACTGGCTGATCAAGCCGTTCACGATGGCCGGCCTGGGCCTGCTGTTTTTCGGCGTGTTCTTCCGCTCTTGGATCGATCCGGCCGACGCCCGGGAGTACATCGCCGGAATGATCCTGCTCGGCGCCGCACCCTGTACCGCGATGGTCTTCGTCTGGAGCCAACTCACGCGGGGAGACGCGACCTACACACTCGTGCAGGTTTCCGTGAACGATCTGATCATGGTCTTCGCCTTCG
The DNA here is from genome assembly GCA_024226335.1 of bacterium. Lineage (NCBI taxonomy): Bacteria > bacterium. Next base: position 7,246 of record JAAELY010000266.1, on the reverse strand, counting down.
CTCCCCTGGTCGCTTTCCTGCTCGGCGTCGCAGAGGTGATCGTTCCGTGGTCGACGTTGCTTCTGTCCGTCGTGCTCTACGTGGTGGTGCCGCTGGTCGCGGGATACGTCACGCGCAAGATCCTGACCACGGCCGACCAGAACGGAAGCAGCGCGAACACAGAGCGCATTGACGTGTTCAGCGCGAAGCTCAAGCCCTACACGATCGCAGGCCTGCTGGCGACCGTGGTTCTGCTGTTCGCGTTCCAGGGGCCGCGCATCCTGGCACAACCGCTGCTGATCGCGTTGATCGCGGCCCCCCTGATTATTCAGAGCTACGGAATCTTCCTGATCGCGTACGGCTGGGCCTGGGCCTGGGGCCTGCCCTTCTCGATTGCCGCACCCGCTGCGCTGATCGGCACTTCTAACTTCTTCGAACTGGCCGTGGCCGTCGCCATCAGCCTCTTCGGCCTGGAAAGCGGCGCTGCATTGACCACCGTGGTGGGCGTGCTCGTCGAAGTCCCGGTCATGCTCTCACTCGTGGCACTGGCCAACCGAACCCAGAGGCACTTCGCCGGCGACCCCACCGGGGCTTCTGCGGAATCGGGGATCTAGCCCTGATCCGGCCGACGCCTGAACGCCAGCGCCTGTGATAGAAATCGCTTGTGGCGCAGTGAATGGCTCAGGTGCCGCTCAAGAGGAGGCTCGAACCGTGAAGTGGAACTACAACAAAGGCCTGCACTCGCTCGGAAACGGTGCCTATGCCTGGCTGGCGCCCGACGGTTCCTGGGGCTGGAGCAACGCCGGATTGATCGTGGATGGCGAAGAGTCCCTGCTCGTCGACACGCTCTACGACCTGGTGCTGACCGGCGAAATGCTCGACGCCATGCGCGCTGCCGAGCCCCGCGCGGCGGGCGCGATCGGCACCCTGGTCAATACCCACGCGAACGGAGACCACTGTCACGGCAACCAGCTCGTGAAGGGCGCGGAGATCATCGCCTCCAGCGCTTCCGCAGAAGAGATGAGCGAGTTGCCGCCGGAGGCCATGGCCGGATTGATGAGGTCGGTCAAAGACGATCCGAGTCCGATGGGCCGCTTCTTCCGCCAGTGCTTCGGCGCTTTCGATTTCGAGGGAATCCAGCACACGCCACCGACTCGCACTTTCGAAGGCGAGCTGAGCGTACGTGTGGGCGACAAGGACGTGGAATTGATCCAGGTGGGCCCCGCTCATACGCGTGGCGACGTATTGGTCCATGTGCCCGACGATCGCACCGTGTTCACCGGAGACATTCTTTTCATCGATGGCACTCCCATCATCTGGGCCGGTCCGGTGCAGCGCTGGATCGATGCCTGTTTGAAGATCGAGAGCATGGACGTGGAGACGGTCGTTCCCGGCCACGGGCCGATCACCGACCGAAGCGGAGCCGCCGCGGTACGAGGCTATCTGGAGTTCATCCGAGACGAGGCGCGGAAGCGTTTCGACGCCGGGCTGGATGCCATGGAAGCCTGCAAGGACATCGCACTCGGGGACTACTCGGCCTGGGGCGATGCCGAGCGCATCGCGGTAAATGTGGATCGGCTCTACGCGGAATTTTCGGGTGATTCGTCGAAGCCGGATCTGCCGGTGCTCTGGAGCCGGATGGCAGAACTCGCCGGGATCTGAAGAATAACTCTGGGAAAGGAGAGCGTACGTGGGACGCTTGTTGATCCGCGCGGGCTGCATCGTCAGCCTCGACCCCGATATCGGAGATCTTCCGCGGGGCGACGTCCTGATCGAAAACGGGAAGATCCTCGCAGTGGGGCCGAAGCTCGAAGCGGGCGACGTCGAGGTGGTCGATGCGAGCGACACGATCGTGCTGCCGGGCTTCGTCGACACCCATCGCCACGTCTGGCAGGCGGCCGCACGCAGCGTCACGGCCGACTGGTCGCTCATGGATTACTTCCGCGGCATTCGCATGCGCGTGGCCACGACCTTCCGTCCTCAGGACATGTACGCAGCCCAGTATGCGGGAGCTCTGGAAGCACTCGACGCGGGCGTCACGACCGTCGTGGACTACTGCCACAATCTGCTGACGCCGGATCACGCCTGGGAATCCATCCGAGGCCTGCGAGATGCGGGCCTGCGCGCGGTCTGGTGCTTCGGCTTCAATTCGCCTCCGGGCATGAAGTCGCACTGGGAGAGCCGCGAGGAGATGGCGAAGTTCGCGGGCGAGATCGCGGCCGAGCACTTCGCTTCCAGGGATGCGCTGCTGAGCTTCGGAATCGCGCCAGAAGAACCGGGACTCGCGCCGCCGGAGGCCTGCGAGTTTCAGTACCGGACGGCCCGCGAACTCGATGCGCGCATCACCCAACACGTTAACTGTGTGCGCGTAGGAAGGGATCCCGAAGAAGTTTCAAGACTCCTGGCCCCCCGTGACCTGCTGGGCCCCGACGTGCTTCTGGTCCACATGGGCTATACGACGGACGAGGAGTGGCGCATGGTCGCCGACTCCGGGGCCGCAGTCTCATTCACGCCCGAGACGGAACTGCAGATGGGCATGGGCATCCCGTCCACGGGCGTCGTGCGCCGCTTCGACATCATTCCGACCTATGGGGCCGACATCGTCTCGAACAACAGCGGCGATATGTTCTTCCCGTTGCGCCTGGCGCTGCAGGTCGAGCGCGGCGTCGCCAATACGCGCATCGTCGAAGCCGGAAGCATGCCGGAGGGCGTGACCGTCAGCTGTCGAGAGATCCTCGAATGGGGAACTCTGGGCGGAGCGAAAGCCGCGGGACTCGAGCGACAGATCGGTAGCCTCACACCGGGCAAGCAGGCCGACCTGGTGCTGATCCGCAGCGACGGCATCGGCTTTGCGGGATGGAACCAACGGGATCCGCTCGCGAACGTGGTGCTCCAGGCGAATGCGAGCAACGTCGACACCGTGCTCGTGGGCGGCGAGATCGTGAAGCGCAACGGTGTACTGTGTGCAGATGCTACGGCCGCGCGCGAGCTCCTCGCGGATGCGGCTCGCCACGTGGCACGCGAGACCGAGGCCCTGGGCGGCTTCCACGTCCCGGGCTCCGGCATCGAAATCCCCTGAACGAAAGGTCCGATTGCAGATGAATGAGCCAAACGAGATCGAAGCGGTACGTCGGGTGATCGAGCAGTATGTCGAAGGCAGCCAGGGAAACCTCGAAACCCTGAAGGCCGTCTTTCATTCCGACGCGCGCATGACCGGCTATCTGGGAGACACACTGATCCTCGGCACCCCGCAACCCTTCTTCGACGCGGTCGAGAACGCTGCAACGCCGGAGTCGCTGGCGGGATACAAGGCGGAGATCCGATCGATCGAAGTGGTGGGCCATGCGGCCAGCGCCACGCTGGTCGAGACCGGTTTCCTGGGCAGCGACTTCACCGACTTCTTCCACCTGATCCGGGAGAACGGCACCTGGAAGATCATCAGCAAGACCTTCCACCAGGGCGGCTAACTGACCGTTATCGGAGCGTTTCCGCTCGGTGAACGATCTTGCCTTCGAGCAGGGTCAGGAGAACTTCGGTCTCACGGATCACTTCGAGCGGGTTCCCGCTCGGGCGCCCCGGATTCTCTTCAGCATCCTGCGACCGTGCCAGATGGCCCGGTCGAGGATTCCACTTCCCGGTGTCGCACCCAAGATGCGCGGAAAGGCCAGGAAGAGACTGCGATCACCGCGTAGTCGGATGCGCCCGAGCAAGAGCGCGATCACCGCACTGGCTTCCTCGCGATGGATGGCCAGGAAAAGCGCGGCGTCGCAGCTGAGCGTCAGATCCGGGTTTGCGATCTCACCCGGATGGACCTGGCAACGCTGACCGGCAACACGCATCGCCCAGCGGCCGCCGCCCTCGCCGGTGAGATCGAACTGACAGGCAAAATCGAGCCCCTGCGCTTCGCTCGCCCTGAAGTAGTGCGGCATATTGCGCATCATCGCGTCGATGCTGGAGGTGCGGATGCGGTTCAACTGAACCAATCGCACACCTCGCTGACCGGGACGCGTCGGGTCCAGCGCCGTTCGGTAGTCGCCGGGCGCGATGCCGTGCTTCTCGCGCGCCGACGGCGTGTCGATCACAAACTGCTGGTCGGCTTGCGAGCGGGTATGAGAAAGAGGCTTCAACTGCCGATCCAGCACTGCTCGGCGCCCCGCAGTGCTGCCGCGGAAACCCTCTTGATCGTTGGCCGGACACACCGAGATGCAATTGAAGCAGCGGTACTCCACGCGAAAGGCCATCGACTGCCAGAGCGCGGCGATCTCCGCATCGCTCCAACGTCGGGCGAAGCGTTTCGGCCGAGCCTCGCCGAGGTCTCGCACCAGATCCATGAAGCCGGGAATCGAGTCGCGATAGCTGTGGTTGTAGCAGGCGAAGAACTCGAACTCTCCGTCGCTTCGGATGGCCTCGGCGGGACAGCCCGCGACACACAGGTTGCACTTGAGGCAGGGATTCCATTCGATCGGTGCGCCCAGCTCGGCACTCGGAAATTCGAGATTGGTGATGACCGTATCGATCAGGCAATAGGCACCGAACTTCCGGTGAAGGAAGTTCCGACTGAGGCCGATCACCCCGAGGCCGGCCGCCTGGGCTACGAGCCTGTGACTGAGCGGCCAGATCTTGTCGGCCCAGCGCTGAGAGACCTCTTGGGGCCAGCCGATGGTGGTGGTGAGACCGGCTCCGCCCAGCGACTCCACGTATTCGATCGTCTGACGACCCATCTCGAAGATGCGCTCTTCACAACCGTAGAGTTCGCGATTGGCCGTGGGCAGGTAGCGCGACTGCATCGCCGCGGGGTTCTCGCGACCGATCAGACAGATAAGTGATCTGGCATCCGGATAGACCCAACGCACTTCCTCGAGTTCGTGGGCGATGGCGGGATCGTCGATGGAGATGATTCCGACATCGTCGGCGAACTCGGCCACATGGGCCCTGAACTCCTCGGCGGAGACGGACGAACGGACCGCACGGGCTTGGACGCGAACCTCATCGACGGCTTCCATGTCGACAAAAGGCCAGCGCGATTCGGTCCGCGCGGGAAGCTCTGGCTTCTTCGCACGTCCAGAAGCGGGAAACGGAAACGCGTGGTCCCTGGAGGAATTGCGATGCCCCCTCGGGGTCGCGGGGCCGACGTCCTTTGCGACTTCCGTTGTGTGCGGCGGGTCATCGACCACGCAATCAGGATATTTGAGTGGTTCTCAGATATCAAACCCGCAGTCGGGCAACGCGATCGTCGGAGTCAGGAGTTCGGCCGGTAGCACGCAGTCACGGCGCACAGGATCGCAGACAGAACGACCAGACCGAGCGAACTCGACGCCGGAATGGATTGCGCAGCCGGATAGAGGCTGGCACTGAGCCTCACGAAGAACATCGCATCCTCGAACTCGGGGTTCGTTCCACCGCCAAAGTCGGACGGGCAGGCGCTCGCAACCAGGGAGATCTGATCGGGCGCAACGGCGCCGAGGCGCTCACCGTAGAAGGTCCCATCCAGCGCATCGTTAACGCAGTCGCGAAAACTGCTCTCGGTGGTCAAGACGACGTGCTCGATGACGTCGGTCCACAGAACACCGGTGCCACCGTTCTGGAACTTCGTGACCTGAACATCGAAGGCGTTGCTCGTATACGCCCCGCTCGCAGGATCGAGCGTACCCGAAACCGGATCGAGAACCTCGAAACGGAACACCGACACCGCACTGGCCCAGGTCTCGCGAATCAGCAGGTCGTCGAACGAAAGGATATCTCCGGTCGCAGTCATCGCGAGGTTCGGAATCGCGACCGCGTCATCGTAGTAGGCCAGCGAGGACCCGAGCACCGTCTGACTCGGGAACTGCAACTCGAGGCTCACTTGAAAGCCCTGCGCGGTCGCCGGCGGAAGCAGCAGCCAGGCAAACAGGGCGAGCACACAGGCGCGCACACCGCGCACGGACATCGATTCCGCGCCCAGGTTCACCTCTCCATCCTTTCGCTCAACTGCAGCAACCGAAGTATTCAACGCTGATCTAGGAAGATGGAGGCTCGACGAAACCGCGCCAGGTCGACATGTATCCGATGAAGGTTTCGCTTAGCCCCTCCGCCCGCAGGTGGTCCGCGGAGACGGGGACTCGAACGCTTTGAAAAGCGGAGTCGTCACGCACCCGCAGGGGGAAGTCGTGATGCAAGATGGCCGCGCGCCCCGGCAGCACGAAATCGACACCCGCTTCGAGGCAGTTTCGGGCGTTCGCGGCACTGTAGATCTTGCCCGCGGCACCGAGTCGCACATCGCCGCGCTCGAGCTCGGTGAAGTACGAAAGCAGGCTCCGGCCCTGATGAGCTTCTTCAGCCGGTTCCTTGAAGACATCCCAGAGTGACATGTCCAGGAAATCGATCTCGGCCTCGCGCATCAGCCGCTGGGCGACGTCCCGCGCCTCCATGAGTTCAATACCGAAACGCTCCGCGGAGAGGCGCACGCCGACGATGAAGTCCGACGAACAGCGCTCTCGAATTCCCGCGACGATGTCGAACAGAAGTCGCGAACGATTCTCCAGGGATCCCCCGTAGCGATCGTCGCGCCGGTTGATTTCAGCGCTCAGGAATTGACCGACGAGATAGCCGTGGGCGCCGTGGATCTCCACCCCGTCCCAGCCGGCTTGTTGGGCCCGCAATGCTGCGGCGATGAAGTCTTCGCTGAGCGCTTCTACCTCGGCCAGCGTAAGCGCCCGCGCTCCCGTCTCTTCTTCGGCCGACGGGCAGACCGGAGTCTCGCCGGTCTGATCTTTCAAAGAGCGCATTCCGCCATGGTGAAGCTGGATGATCCCGAGGCTCTCGTGCGAGCGAATCCCGTCGGCGAGCTGTGTGAGACCCTCGACGTGCTCGTCGCCAAATATTCCCAGTTGATTGGGAAAGCCCTGCCCGATCGTCTGCACGTGAGCGGCGCAGGTCATGGTGGCGCCGAATCCACCTCGGGCGCGCATGGTCAACCATTTCAGATCCGCCTCGCTGAAACGGCCGTCCTCATGACTCTGCTGGTTCGTAATTGGCGCGAGCATGAAGCGATTCTTCATGGCCGGCCCGTGAGAAAAGCTCAGGGGCTCGAAAAGCGAAGGGGGACTCGTCATGAGCCAATTCATACCCCGCTTCCCCGCCCGGTGCTAGGGAACCTCTGCACAGGGAGGCTGCGGCTGCGAAGCGCGATGCATCCGCCTGCGCTGCGTCGCGCGACCCTCTGCAGATCTACGGATCTGCGATCGGATCACGCTTCTTGCTCAGGCGGCGACTCCCGCTTCTCGCT
>JAAELY010000265.1 GCA_024226335.1 bacterium | reverse complement strand
GTAAAATTGCCACCACCGCCATAAGCGACGACCTGATCGGTCAAGTCGTCTCTCGGCGAGACGATCTCGTACTCGATTTGATGATCCCCAAGCATCTGGTAGGTCGCCTGGGCGATGAGCGCATCTCCGGCGTTGCCACCGTTGGGCATGTAGTAGAGTGGCTTGGCAGCCAAGGACTTCAGATAGGATGGAATAGAGACGCGATTCACTGCGCAGCTCCCGCTGTCGGCGGCCGACGCAGCGTGCCGCCGGATCGTCGTCCACAGTATAGCCTGTGGTGGATGCCAAGCATAGCGGTGGATGTCAAGATAGTTGTCGCATGAATCTGCGCGAGCTTCGGCGGCACGCCCTTCGCCCGAGTGAGGACCGCCGGCCGGTCCGAGTGGGCGCGTCTCGCGGACCAGCGAGCCCTCCGGTCGGTGCTGGCGCCGACTTGGTCGGTCCGAGTGGGCGCGTCTCGCGGACCAGCGAGCCCTCCGACGGGCTCACCCTCAGCACTATCCAGCGAGCCCAACGATCGGGCACGCCCAGCCACGACAGCAATGCATGAAACAGTCTCATTCGAGTCGTCTCCTGCCCCCTTGATCAAGGTCTCAGGTGAGGCGACAACTACCCTGACACAGGGGGATAGCCTTATGGTGGATGCCAGGCGCCATTGTTCCAGCGAGCCGAGGGAGGGTGGAAGTTTCTCCGCATTCGCGCCAAAATCTCAGGCATTTGGGGTCCAAATCCGTGTTGCCATGGATCTCCGATTCTGGCATCATCTGCGCTGGGCGGTCCAAGGAGGGCCCATGACGTTCCAGCGACAGCGAAGGATCTTCGGCTATGACAGGGAACGTGGAGCAGGTCACCTATCTCGTCGCGAATTACAACTGTGCGGTCTATCTTGAGGAGTGCTTGGGATCTGTCCTGGCTCAGCACGACGGAAGCTGGCGATGCATCGTCGCCGACGATGCGAGTACCGACAGCTCAATGGAAGTCATCGAGCCTTTTCTCGGCGAGAAGCTCTCTCTCTTGCGCAACGAGACGAACTTGGGGTACATCGCGACCCTCAAGAAGCTCATCGCCGCCGCCGAGACTGATATCGTTGCCATCTTGGATGCTGACGACGCCCTCCACGCGGAAGCGACCGGCGCTGTCCTGAATGCCTATGCCGAGAATCCGGAGACGGGCCTGGTCTATACCCGGCACTGCTGCTTCAGCGAGGATGGGTCACCGATCCGCTGCCGGGGGGGAGAGAGTCGCGGGGTCCCTCCGACGAAGACAAGCCTCGAGTTTGGTTTCATCAGTCACCTGAAGACTTTCCGCAAGTCCCGCTATTTCAGGACCCGCGGACTCGACGAAACGATCTTGTATGCCGAAGACCGGGACCTCGGCTACAAGCTCGAGGAGGTGACGAAGCCCGTCTTCATCGACCAACCGCTCTATTTCTACCGTCTGACTACCAACTCGCAGAGCCACGACCCGCACAAACTGGAGATCGGCGCCCGCAACCACATCGTCGCCAAGCGCCAGGCCCTGGACCGCCGCCGCATCCATGGTCGCTTCGAGCGCGCCTTCTACGAGTTGAGCTTTTGGCTCGAGTACGCCAAATACAGTGCCCGCTACGGCCCCTTCGGCCGGTTTGGGGCGAACCGCCTCTGGTCCCTCCTGCAGTTTCTCGACCTTCTGTTGAGGATCCGCTCCGTGGGCAGGCTGCGCCGCGAGGCCGCTGAGGTGAGCGCTTAGACGACGGCATATCGATCATGAGCGAGACCCTGACCTATCGTCCGAGCGAGCTCCTGCAGCCGTTTCTGGCCCCAGGAAGACGTCATGCTGCCGTTCCATCAGCGTTTGTCGAGACCTACGAAAGCTTCCGGCGCCCCAGGGATCGATAGAGCGCCTCGTAGGCGCTGGCCATCCGACGGCTGGTGTAGTTGCGCTCCACCCGTGCCTTTGCCTGCTCCGCCAGGCGCCCGCGCAGTGCCGGGTCATGGTAGAGCCGACATAGCGCCTCGGCGAGCCGGCTCGGATCGCCCGGCGCCACCAGGATCCCCACCTCGCCGTCAGCGAGCTGCTCGGGGACCCCGCCGACCGCGGTCGCGACGACCGGCAAACCCGATTGCATGGCCTCCAGCACGCTGATCGGCCACCCCTCGGTAACCGACGCGAGCACGAAACCGTCGAACCTGGACAGGTACGAACGGACTTCCCGGGCGAAGCCTGCGAGCAGGACCCTTTCGCTCAAGCCGAGTGTTTCGATCTCGGCGTCGAGCCGGCCTCGCTCCGGGCCTTCGCCAAAGACAACGAGTCGGAGATCGGCGTCCCGGTCGATGCTCCGGCGCAGCGCCTCGAGGAGAACCGAGTATCCCTTCTCCGGCGACAGCCGACCGAGCGACACCAGCGTGGGCCCGGAGGAGAGGAGACGGGCGATCGCGGGATCGCCCGGAAGCGCCTCTCGCGGAGCGGGCGTCACGCCGTTGGGTATGGCCAGGAGCCGCCGGCACGAGACCCTCCGCAGGCGCGGGTGAGAGAACATCCCGGGGTCGACGCCGACGACTGCGTCGAGGCGCCGCAGGGACAACCCGTCGAGCGCCTCGAACAGCCGGAGCCACGACCATCGGCGGACGCCAAGCCAACCGTGCAACGTGGAGATCATGGGCGCACCGCGCCACCGGCGTGGCAGGAAGCCCAGTAGGATGTTGCCCTTGTAACCGTGGGAATGGATGAGATCGACGCCTTCTGCCCGCGCGAAATGCGCTATCCTGAGCGCTCCCGAGAGATTCGGACCATCGAGCATTCGGAAGCCCTCGACGCGCAGACCACGGCGGGATGCCTCCGCCTCGATCGCCGGCATGGCGGCGCCCGGAGACCCGATGCTGCCCAGGATCGGCTGGTGTCCTGACCGCCGGTGCTCCTCCATGAGTGTCAGCACCACTCGCTCGGCGCCATATAGACCGAAGCTGTCGATGACGTGGAGGATCTTCACGCCCTCGAGCCCTGTGACTCAGGCTGCTCGCCCGCTTTCCCGCCCCCCGCATTTCGGACCGCTCCCGGCCCGCGGTTCGGCTGCCGGATGAGGCGCAAGGCCAAGTGATCGTGCCGGGCTTCCACCACGTGGTCCAGCGGCGGGGAACTGCCGTCGTCAACCACGACCACCTCGAAGCAGTTCCGAGGCACGTCGAGATCGGCCAGGGCTCCGAGGCACTGCGGGAGGTCACGCGGCCGATCAAATGTCGGCACGACGATCTTGACGCTCGGTTTAGAGTTGTTCATCATCGGTGTGACGCTAGGAGCACTGCTTTTCAAAATCCGAGTTCAGTCCACTGTCAGGTGCCAGTTTCAACGATCGGCTCTTTCTCTGCCCAGTAGAGAAGAAAACACAAAATTCCGCACCAAATTAGAGTTTGGCCAGCTCTAAATACCGTTCCCAACGGAAATGAGAGACGAAGTAATGATCCCGGACCAATGAGACAAGCCCAGGAAATGATTATTAGTATCACGGCGATGATATCGAGCCCTTTTTTCCTCGCGATATCTTTCTGACTGATTCGAAATAAGGCAACGACAGGCAGTAGAATGAGAAGGTCGTCATAGAGCTGATGATAAGTCCAAATTCGAGAAATAATCGCTGCTATACCGAGCAAAATCCAAATATCGGCATGCCGTCTCCAAAAAATCCAAATACCGGCTAGCAATAGCAATAAAACAGAAAAGACCATGCTCCATTGCCCCATATCCAATACATGACTCCATTTATGAATATTAGCATACCCCAAATCGATATCTGATGTGGTAACCGACCACGTTTGGATTATCGTATTGATATTCTCCGCTCGGAAAGTTATTGCGGCAAAACTAAGCCCGATGTAGGCACCGACACACCCAAGCACTACCCGAAAAGAACCGCAGGAAAAAAGGACGACCCAGAAAAATGGAACCGAGAGACTCGGTTTTATCATCGCGAACAGTAACAGAATAGAAGCCCCCGCCTCTTTTCCCCACGAAACTTTTTTACCATGTAGCAATAATATTCCGGCGAGTAAAACGGGGCATAAATGAATCGCCAGCTGGCCATTTCCTATGACCACCGCTGTTGCATAGTTGGAAAGGAGAAAAAACCTGAACCAAGCCTTTTCGAATCCAGTTTTAATCCGCGATGCTCTTTCCAACTGGCAAATCAGCCAACACAACATGAAAACGACGCTTACTGCCCAAACAAAGCGAAGCATGGGAAATGGAATCCAGCCTAGAAATGGCCACAACAGAATATAGGATGCCGGAGGATATGTGCCTGTAAATGGCTGACCCGAAAACCATTCAGCGACAAAAGAGGATATTACTCTCAGATCAACCGCTCCCCTAGGTCCGGAATCGAAAAGTAGGCGCCAAAATTCGTAGGATAATCGTGCTGTGGCAAGTACAACCATCAAGGCCATGGTTAGTTTCAACATGGGCACTTTACAGGAGAGCCCCCATTTTCGTACCTGTGAAGCTTTCGCGATCATACCGTCTACGTAACGCTGGAATTCACCTGCCGCTTGAAGCGTAGCGAAAGGCGGTCAGGTGCATTGATTTGCTAGCCGATCTTGCCTTGACTCTATGAAGTAAGGAGACAGAAAAGAACATCATATTTGTTTTTGAAGAATTAATACGTTCCCGAAGGCGAAGTATGGAATCTTTGCGTATTTGAACCACAGGTGATTAAAACCATGTATGAATTTTCTAAGCAGTCGAGAGGAGAACCTTGTGTAAATCTCTGTGAATTGGCCTGACACATGTTTACTGACAGTAAATCCCCTACTTTTTAACTTTTTCTTTAGCCACCCGATGTTAGCCTGGCGTGACAGCAATTTTCCAGAGGGAGTTAATTCCCAGTATTCTAAACCGGCCGCCGCTTTTTTCACTGTTACCTTTTCTTTTCCTAGCAGGAGCTTTAAACTTCTCATGAATATTGATTCAATCGAAAACATGTTTGCTTCACTAATTACAAGAAAGCCTCCGTGTTTTAGAACACGATCAAGTTCTGATATCGCCTTTTCGACATCTACTATATGCATAAGCACACCCCAGCATAGAATGTAGTCGAACGTTCCAGCAGGAAAAGAAAGCGAAAGGATATTTTCACGTTGTAGCCGAATGTTGTCTCTCGGGGCGCTAGATTGGAGGTTTAGGTCCGCTGTTTTCAATATACTCTCAGAAAAATCAATCGCTAAGACGACGAATCCACGTTCTGCTAAACGAACGGAATGAGCGGCGGTGCCACATCCGGCATCCAAAAATGTGCCGTTATTTTGGGTGCCTAGAACGCTCGTTATATAGTCGAAAGCCTCTTCAAAAAAGGTCTCATTTTCTGCAGTTCGATAGGAACTCTCCCATTGTTGATGAATGTCCGGTTTTTGCAAAGTCCTTTCTACATCATTAGATTGCGAAATGCTCATCACCATTCTCCTTTTATAATCAATGCTGAATGACACAGCGACACGGACTCCGGGTCGCCTGACCTCGGATCACGCGCCGGCTCGGCGGTTGCTCCGTTGGTCCTGGCCTGCCAGTCCCTCCCATGCGTACCCGAGGGCGTTGGCGATCTGCCAACACCCCAGAAGCGAGAGCAGTCGGACCCGGGCGAGACCGTGCTGCTGCGACAGTGGCCTGAGCAGCCAATTCCCGATGTCGCGATGGGGGGTCACCTCTGACCAGGGCGTACCCGACCCTCGGCGCCTTCGCTCCTTGTGGTACCGACAGGCGCCGCGCCCATAGCTGAAGTAGAGGGCGAGGTATCCGGAAAGGTCCATGGCATGCTTGTGGTGGACAACGGCGTCTGGTGCATAGCGCAAGCGCCGACCAGACGCCCGCCACCAATCGCAGATCTCCCGGTCCTCGGAGACTCGAAAGGACTCGGCGAATCCACCGATGGCGTCGTATCCGTCGGCGGGGATCGCCATGTTGTTGGAGGCGAAGAAGAGTGCGTTCTCGGGGTCGGCGTTGTAGTGCCGGTAGACGATGTCGATGATCGCGCTGCTCGCTTCGGCGTACGGATTGGCAGGGAGGCCGTTGAGCGTGCGTCCTCCCAGCAGGCATCCGGGAGCGGATACCGCCTCCGTGGCCAGCGCGGACAGCCAACCCGGATCGATCTCGCAGTCGTCGTCGGTGAATGCCAGGAGATCGCCACTCGCCAGGTTGGCCCCGGCATTGCGGGCAGCACTCGGGCCCGCGTTGGCTTCGTGCAGGAGGCGCACGGTCAGTCGGCCAGGCACACTCGCGGCGGCCGGGGGATCACTCCCGTCGTCGACGACGATGATCTCGAACCGGTCATGAGGGTAGTCCGATACGGCCAGGGACCGGAGGCAGTGCTCGAGGGCCGATGGGCGATTGAACGTCGGGATGATGACCGAGATGCGCTGCTTGGACACTCACCACCTCTTCTATGGATCGACAGCGAATCGCGTACAATGCGCAGGCAGGGCGTACAATGAGCAGGCAGACCGCCCTGATCTGGTTGACGGACAACACATTACACTATCCCGATGGCCTTTCCCATCAGCATGGGGGACTCGAGGACGGCCGCCCTGCAGACCAACACGGCCGCCAGGAGGGAACGGACGGACGGAACGGAGGCGAGGGGCGCGGTCCGCACGGACCACGGCGGAAGATCGAACGACATGGGGAAACCGTCTTGCCGAATCCCGATCCGCGACGTGAGGCGTGGTCGATGAGCGTGGGAGCTCGAAGGCGGCTTCTCGTCCTGGGGCCGCATTGGTGGGGAATGACGGCCTTCTTTCTGGTGTGGCGAGCACCACAACCGACTCCGTATGGCTATGAAAAGTAAGGTTTTCGGCATCGGGTGGGCGAAAACCGGCACCACGACACTGTGCAAGTGTTTCAGAGAACTGGGCTTCCGTCACCAAAGCCAGCGGCTCGATCTGGTCAAAGACATTGCCCGAGGTGACCTGAGCCGGGTGGTTGAAGTAGCCGAAGAAAAAGAGAGCTTCGAGGACTGGCCTTGGATCATTCTGTATAGGGAAATGGACGAGGCGTTCCCGGGAAGCAGGTTCATCTTGACCGTGAGAGAGCCGCAGCGATGGCTACGAAGTTATAGCAATATGCTGAGGATCGAAGGCAGAGGGTCCGAAGAGCTCAATGAGATCCGCCGCACGCTCTATGGCTTGCCCTTCCCCGACGTCACCGAGGAGCAACTACTGGCGCGCTATGTCGAGCACAACGAGCAAGTGGTGGAATATTTCCAGGATCGGCCACGGTCTCTTCTGGTCGTGGATTGGGCTAGCCGCGGCGGCTGGGCGGACCTGTGTGAGTTCTTGGGTGTCGAGGTGCCGGAGGTGCCGTTCCCTCATGCCAACCGGGGGTATTATCACAGCAGAATGCGATTCTATTTGTCCAGAGTCTTCGATTTCCTACGGGGACACCCAACGCCTCACGACGAAGGCGACCTGGGGCCAAAAGCCGGTTGAGCTTGAGCAGCGCGAGCGCGAGGAGGCCCCTTGGGGCCCCTGCCCCGGGACTCGGTGTTGCTCCCCGTGTCTCAAGGAGCGGAGCTCGAGACCGCGTCCGCCGGCGCTCGCGACGAGGACGGGCGGCTCCGGCTCTCGGAAGCTTCGTCCAGGCCGCCCTCTGGCCGACGTTTTTCTTCGTACTCGAGGGGATGGAGCCTGACCTTCCGCCCGGCGTAGCTCGAGGCAAAGACCGGCGGCTTGAGCTCGACCCCCTCGAAGCGTTCGATGAGCTCCGTGTCGCAGTCGAGGAAATAATCCGGTCTGAGCTTCGCGAGTCGCGACGGGTCGTTGATCCAAGTGTTCATGTAGAGCACCCTGAGATCCGTGCCGAGAGCGAAGAACGGCGCCCACTCTCCTGCCACGCCCGCCTGGCGCGGAACGATCCGGCGCAGCTCCGCCGAGATCTCCCGCGAGCGGTATGACGGAGCGGCGAGGAAGCGGCCGACCTCGTAGACGTCGAGCATCGCGGAGAAAAGCAACACGACGGCGCGGCAAGCGCCGACGCGCTTGCCTGGGAAGAGCGCGCCCCGGAATAGCCACAGCCCCAAGCCCACAACAGCAGCGAACGGCGCGGCACAGTGGACCATGAAAGAATCGGAAAGGCCCGGTCCGTTCCCCACGATGATCCCATGCTTCTGCAGTACCTGGAGATTGAATCCTTGGGCCAGAGAGAAGATCCCCCAGATCAGGATGAGAGGACAGCCCAGGCGCGCGGCCCACGACAGGTGGCGCGGCATCGACCGGCGCCACCTGCGGAGGTCGAGCCACTCGAGAATCAGGAGAAGGTAGGCCGGCAGGAACGGGATGTAGTAGCGCAGCGGAGCGTAGAGGAAAGGCCATGTAACGCCGGCCCGACGATGATCAACGCGACGAGGGCGGCGCGGTAGGGGCTTTCGAGGAACCGCCGCGGCTCGGTCAGGAAGATATGAAGAGCGCAGAGGATCCCCCCCCGCCACCCACAACGCTGCTCCGTTGAGGAGCGGGTTCAGCAAGCTGTTGGCCAGCACCTCGGAATAGACGAGCTTTTCCTGCCAAATGCCACGGGTGAAGAACGCCAGCAAACCCAGGATGACAAGAAAACCCATGCCGAGCCATACCTCGGTCGATTTCGGGCTTCCCTGGCCGATCCGGTGCGCGACGAAAAACCAAATATGATCGGTGTGATATAAATCGGGGCGGCGGCTTTGACGCCGAAAGTCGACACCACCGCGAAGATGAAGATCAGGCCCAGCGCGCGATTGGGAGCGGCGGTCTCCAGGCGCCGCAAAAGAAAGAGCAGCCAGTAGACGCAAATGACGACGGGCATGGCGAAGAGCGCGATCCGCGAATAAAAGAAAAGGTGGCTCTGCAGGCCGAGGAGCACCATGCCGAGAAAGAAGAGGCCCGGCGAGTATTTTCTGGCGGTGGCGCAGGCGTAGCCAAGAAGAAAGAGCGCAAAGAGCGCGATCGTGACGAGCCTGACGCTCGAGAGCCGCGGGCCGAGAAGGCGGAATGCAAAGTAGAAGGGCCACTGGGTCAAAGGACTCCAGTGCCCGGTGGAAAGCTGCGGACCGGTGCAACCTCGAGCTTCAGGACGTCGGCCATCGTCTTCTGCTCGTCGCGCGTGCGACCGCGGTAGGCGCCCCAGGGAAGAGGCATTGTTGCCCTCCGAGACAGGCATGGTGCCAGCTCCGCGGCCCAGCTCGAGGCCTACCATTCGTCGAATGCGTAGACGCCGAGCAGCCAGATCTCGACGCTGTAGGCCGCGTAATACGTCGCGATCCAGCCGATCTTCGCCAGCGACTGCTTGCTCAGGTTCCGCTTCAGGAGTTTGTTCAGCTCTTCCCAGATCGAGTCCTGCAGGCCCGGAGTGTTGGTGATCCCCGGCGTCGTCGTGGTCAGCATGAAATAGAGCAGGCCGATCACCAGATAGAGCAGCGTGGTATG
>JAAELY010000264.1 GCA_024226335.1 bacterium | reverse complement strand
GAGTCGCTCGAAAGGAGGCGTGTTGGGAAAGAGGATGGTTCCGGTCGGGCTCTTGGGTCGCGCGATCGGTGCGCCCGGCCCCGTGACCAGATCGGTCAGGTTCGTCGGCTCCAGGGACGCACCTGCGGGACGGAAGCGCGTGTCGCCCAGGAGTGGCAGGACGTCGAAGTGAATCCTGTCCGTTGAAGAGTTGACGCCATCCGAGTTCATGCGGATGCAGTCGCCGTCGGCGTTTAAACCGGCCATACGGGTATCCGTGAAATTGTACGCGCGGTCCGCCTGCTCGGAACAGCCGAGGGTGAAGACCTTGTCGGCCAGCGCCTTCTGATCGGGTGTCAGCGCGCCGTAGACAGCAGGGTCGAAAACTGTGTAGACGTCCGGAATACTCGCACCCGTGGCATTGTCGGTGCACGTATGAGTCGCACTGTTGTACGTGAAAAGGGTCCCGCCGAGCAGCTGAGAGTTCAACGCACAACCGCGGAACGACAGATGGTTCGGTTCAAAGACACCGTAGAGTTCGCGCGAAACTCCGTTTCGGTCGGCAACCTGGCCCGAAGCAATGAACCTCGGACGCCCGGGCAGACCGGCAGTACTGGGGTTGTAGGGGTCATTCGTACCGGCAAACGGCGTCGCCCTTATCAACCCACCGGTCTCGAACGGCAGATCATCCGCGGTATTGGCCAAGCCATCGGGTCCGAGAAAGAATGGGATCGCATTCCGCCTTACTTTGCGCTGATCCAGGCCCGCGGGAACGCCGATCAGAACGTCCTGGTTCATGTCTTGCGTGAGACCCGGAGCGTACTCGCTGACGGTATCGGCTACGGACTGACTCGTGAGCAGACCGGATTGCAGATCGGGCAAGCGCGGGATATCGGCTCGCGTATCGAGCAGGGCGACGCCTCCATCGGCTCCCGTGATGGCCGCCTCGAAGAGAAACGGAGAACTCAGATCCGTCGGATCGACGTGCAGGAGAGCCGCGCCGCGCGCGCGCAATGCGGCCGCACCCGCGGCATTCCCAGCAGCCTCGAGCCAGGCCGCCTCTGATAGCGAGGCACGTCGCTCGTGTTCCGCCGCCTGGCTGATGATCTGCCCGTTCCCGATCCGGGTCTGCAGTTCCTCGAAACGCGTTTCGCCGATATAGGGTCGCGCCGCCGTCAGTAACTGCTGGCGAAGCTCGAGCGAGAACGAACCTGCGTGAATCCGATCTAGCGACCCCGCTCCGGGTCGGATCGGATCGTCCAGAGGTGTGCCATTGATATCGGCACACATGAACGTCGCCGGTAGACCGCCGATGGTCGCGCTCCCCACGTCGGGGCATTGCGCGACGATCGAACGCATGCTCTCGATATCCACCTGGGCACGGGCCGCCGAACTCATCAGGAGAACGGAGCAGACCGTGAAACATACGCTGAGCCAGAGATACCGATACGACATGAACTTCCCCTTCGGGTCAATATTCCGCCTGAACAACACCCATTGAGCGACGCTGGACGACGTCTCTGTGCAGTGTATCAGAGCGGATACTGGAGAACCTGAAAAATCAGAAATTCTGGCAGTTCGCCGCCGAGCGCCGAGCCGCGGCCTCCGTGGGTCGTGGGTCGAGGGTCGAGGGCCAGGGTCAGCCCGAGTCGTCGACGCGAAAGATCTCGATCGACTCGGACTTGCCGCGCGGCTGAAACGCGCCGAGGTGCTCGAGCACCATGGAGCGCGGAAGATCCGACCATCCGATCACCGCGCCCGAGACCACCAGCGGGAGGGCATGCGTTTTGGCGTACTCCTCGAGCCGTGCCGCCGTATTGAGGATGTCACCCACAAAGACGATCTCGCGTTTGATGTCGCCGAGTTCTCCGGCGATGGTCGTGCCACCATGCACGCCGGCGCGGAACTTCGGAACGGTTCCGAACTCCGCGAGATAACTGGACGCGTTGCGAGCGATCCGGTCGCGAATCATGAAGAAGCAGCGCAGGCAGGCGCCCTCCTCCGCACCGCGATCCTTGCGCCAGGTGATCACGACTTCGTCCCCCGCGTACTGGTAGATCTCGCCGCGCGTGTCGAGGATGGGAACCGTCAGATCGTCTACGAAGCGACTCAACAGACCGTAGAAGCGCTCGGCACCCAACTCTTCGGCCAGTCGAGTCGACCCCTCGAGGTCGAGGAACATGAAGATCCGCTCTTCTTCGAGGGGCCGATGGTAGGTCCCCATTACGAAGTTGCGCAATGCGTTGGATCCGAGCATCCGGTTCAGCATCAACCCGAACTCGCAGAGCATGGCCAAACTGAAAAAGAACGGGATCGCCCAGCGCAGATGGGGATCGCCGAACGATTCGAGCATTCTCGCCACGCTCCCTGTCGTGGCGAACTGCCCGAGCGACCGTACGACGAGAAAAAGGACGAGGTAGATCGCGGACTGGATGATCAGGTTCTGCAGGAACGAGAAGCGGCGCAGGTAGCGCTTCTGCAGGGCGTCCTTGGCGAACACCACGTACCCACCGAGAATGAGGGCGATAAAGAACGCGTCGAGGACCCCCTGGAGGGTCCCCTGAATCGGATCTTCATTCGTGTAGTAGTTGAAGAACGGTGAGATGGCGCACGCGGCAAAGACGACGATCCCCACGGTGCGCAGCCGGAGGCGAGTCAGACCAGAAAGCTCCATCCACCTATCCTCCTGCCTTGGAACTATCGCGGGCGGTCGAGACGATAGGAAAATTGAACGCCCTTGTTGGGAAAACCAAGGTACCGATGAGGGCGGATTCTGCTAGATCGGAACGTTGTAACGTCGATCCGCAACTCAGGGTCATTCCCTGCTTTCCTGCTCTGTCACCATCGAAGTGCCAATCGTTCGGAAGAACTCGATCGTCTCGACTTCCCGGTAAGCGGATTCTTCGAGGGACGTTGCGTAGTCGCTGTAGGCGGAGAGCTTTACGATCACCAGATCCCGGGTCGGGTTCACGTAGATGAACTGGTTGTACACGCCGATGGCCGAGTACTCGCCTTCGTCACCGGCCGGAATCCACCACTGGTAGCCGTATCCGACCGGGAACGGATCGTCGGCCTTCGCCTCCGGTGTGAGGTGCGGTGCGTCGGGCGTAACAGAAGCGGAGACCCAGTCTGCGGGGATCAACGGCCGCCCATTCCACACGCCGCCGTTTCGGTAGAGCTCGCCCAGTTTGGCGTAGTCGCGGGCCGTCGCATTGAGACCGCCAAACGCCATCTCCATTCCGTCGCTGTCGACCAGCCAATACGCGTCGGACTCCATGCCGAGCGGCTGCCAGAGCTTCTCCTCCATGTAATCGGCAACGCTGCGACCCGTGGCCTTGACCAGCAGCATGCCGAGCACCTGCGTGTCGGTCGAGTTGTAGTGGTTGTAGGTTCCGGGTTCGCGCTCACGCTCGAGCGTCGCTGCGAATTCGTTGAACGAGCCGCCGATCGCCATGATTCGTCCGAAGCGATTGATATCGGACTCCGGGTCGCTGTAGTCCTCGTTCCATCGCGCACCGGACGACATCTGAAGGATGTCCTTGATTCGCACGCCGTCGTACGCGGAGCCCCCGAGGGAAGGGGCGTACTTCGTAATGGGTTCTTCGATGCTCGCAATCAGACCCTCTTCGAGGGCGATCCCGATGGCGGCCGATATGAAGCTCTTCGCGACGGACATCGACAGCCAATTCACATCGCGGCCGCCGGTCAGCATATAGCGTTCGTATCGGACTCTGCCGTCCTTCAAGACCAGGAGAGCACTGGTGTCCGTCTCCGCCAGGAACGCCTCGCTGTCGACGGTCTTGCCGTGGTACACGAACGAGGTCGGAAGCGTGATCCCTGCTCCGTCGGGGAAGTCGAACGGCTCTGGAGCCGCGCGCATGGTCGATACGGGGTAGAATTCGGCCAGGCGGTTGAAGTTCTCGTACTGCTCGGCGCCGGAAAAGAGCGTGAGGGCCCATGCCGCGCGATCGACCTCTCGCTTGTAGTAGAGGCCGACTGCAACGATGACGACCAGGAGCACCAGTACGCCCAACCCAAGCTTCTTCATTTCCAACCCTTTCTGTTCTGCGTTTTCGGGGAAGCCGTTTTCGGTCGGCAGACGTTAGGCCGGACAGGAATGGACAGTGGCATTGTTCCCCACTCCACGGCTCACCCCAATACCGTAAAGCTGCTGTCCCGGTGGATGGTCCGGTTGCGCGAATAGAACCCGAGGTCCAGCGGGTGGCCGGACAACGGACACGCCAGGGATACCGGGTCGGCATCGTGATCGGCCCCGGCTTCGCACTCCGCGATCAGCTCGGCCATCATCTGTCCAACCATCGGCGCATTCTTGAACTGATTCCCACTCGTACCCACGGCCAGGTAGAAGCCGTCCAACGAAGACCGGTCGTAGACGGGAATCCAGTCGTCCGTCGCATCGTAGAGATCCGCACAGCCCTTGGAGCGACTCGGAATCTCGAGTTCCGGAATTCTGAGCGCCATCCGGTACACCTGGGCCTTCCACTGCTCTTCTGTAACGTTGCGATCAAAGTCGTCGGGGTCGTCGACCCAATCGGGCTCGTCGCATTCGGGATCGAGGCTGCCCACCAGCAACTGGCCGCCGACTTCCTCTCGCGAATAGATCCCGACGTCGTCGTCGGAAGTCAGTCGCCCGAAGGCGCATCCCTGCCCGTTCTTGGGAAAAGGCAAATAACAGACCTGTTTGCGCAAAGCCCGCGTGGTCACGTTCATATCGTCTTCCACCCCGGCCATGCGGTTCACTGCGGCCGAGTAAGGCCCCGCGGCATTCACCACTACCGGCGCATCCAACGACCGTCCATCCTTCAGCGCAATGCCACAAACCCGGTCACCGCTCCGCCGAATCTCAACGATCTCGGCATTGAATTCGAAGCGGGCACCTGCGGCCTCGGCTGCCCGCTGCAGATTGTGCGCCGCGAGCTGCGGATCGTTGACGTAGCCGGCGTTGGGATAGTAGACCGCGGTGGGAGGCCTCCCGCCTGAAGGCACCCCGAAGGCCGCGTCCCCCGGACGGCGCGCTGGATGGAAGGCCGTCACATCGTAGAAGGGAACCCGCTCGCGCAGAGTCTCGGCGTCCCAGACCTCGTACTCGATGCCGAGCTGGTCGTGGTACGCGAGTTGATTGTCGTAGCTCGTGGCTTCGGAGAAGACTGCGACCATTCCCACGCGGTTGAGACGGGCCAGGCCCCGCTCATCCTCCACGCCCAGATACTCACCCCAGCGCAGCCAATGCAGATAGCTCTCCCAGGCCAGAGCCGTCCCGTCCAGAGTCGAGTAGTGCGTGCGCACGATGGCACACGAGTTACTCGTCGAGCCGTAGCCCGCCGCCGGATTCTTGTCGAGACAAACGGGCGCGTAGCCGCGGCGGGCAAGCTCGAGGGTGATCGCCGCACCGATGATGCCCGCACCGATGACGATCGCGCCTTGTTCACTACTGCGTTGACTCATTGCACTTCGCTCAGTCGCAGACCTCTATGATCAGATCAGAAAACCGGTTGATCCCCGCAAGCTGCTCCGCAGGCAGGATACGCCTACGAACCACCCGCTCCGTACCAGATGGGCGAAGACCACGCGCGTTCCTGGATCGTTCGGGGAAGATCGCTGCGGGGCTCGACATCGGCGCGAAGCGCCTCCCAGGTGGACCATCGACAGGTCGGATTCTCGAGTACCCGGAGGTAGTAGAACGACTCCTGGCCGGGTTGGAACTCCGGATCCCGCCACAGAGTTCGTAGCTCCGCCGCGCCGGTGTCCGGGCTGAAGGAGCAATCGCTCAGGTCCACGCGCGCGCCGTTGTCGGGGCAACGTTGCGTGACGGGATCCACCGCCAGACCGTCCGAACAGGCGACGTCGAATACCTTCTCGTATGTTTGGCCACCCTCCTCCCAGCCCTTGATCACCTGCAGGCGCTGAAGCGGAGCGCCAATGGGGTCGGCAAGGGCCGCCACCCAGAATTGCGGGGCTCGGGTACCGTTGGCGGGGAGAGTGGCGCCCATCGCAACGCCTTCGGCATAGGCCCGAGACACACCATCGTGTGCGTCGAGCAACGCGTCATCGAAGTCGTAACCGGCGAAGAAGCGGATGACGATTCGCGGTCCGGAGGTGGCGAACGTCTCCTTGCGTCGGAATGCCTGGTAGATCGCGTCGCGGGTGTTCTCCTCAGCCCAGACCGCCGCGAGCCCCGAGGCCCCCCAATACTCGAACACGTTGAGGGCCAGATAGGTGTTGTCGTCCACTTCCTTGACGAGATCAGGCGCCAGGAAGCGGGCACCTACACCGATGAGTGTGCCTGCGGGAACCGACCCTCGTCGCTCGGGCGTACCGTCCAGGAGCCCTGCTTTCGAGTAATACTCTTGTTCGAGGTCAGCCCCGCCGCCGAGATGGGTGTCTGTAGAGCCGATCAGACCGAACTTGTACGGGTTGCGTGCACCGCCGGCCGCAATCTCGAGCCCGTTGCGGTAGGCCTCCCGGACGTAGCTGCCCCCGGGTTTGCTGGGAAGCTTCGAGGCAATGCGGAAGGGCATGATCTCGAAGCCCGCCCACTCGTCCGTGTCCGACAGCAGGGGGTGGGTCTCCGACGTGCCCTTGATCTGCGTGACCTCCACGATCGGCTCATTGCGCATTCGCTGGTCCGCGTAGCCGTCGTCGATGGGCTGGCCGGCCCAGTTGTTGCGCTGGAACATCGCGCCGTTGGAGCCATTCGAATTGTGGGGAATGGAGAGCGACTCGATTCCCTTGGCGCGCAGCATGTCCATCCAATCCCACAGACCTTCGGGGTTCTGGGAGTTGAGTCGCGAAAAAGGCAGCTCGGGCAACTCGTCGGTGCCGCGGAAAATCACGTTGCGATGCAGGTTGCCGCGGTCGTCGGTCGACGAAGTGTATTCATACGCGGCGAAGGTCGTGAAGCGACCCGGAATATAGGCCTCGTCGGCGGCCTCGATCGTGTCCCGCCAGGCGCTCCGGGAGACGTCGTCGATGCTCTGCCGATCGACCTCCCCCGACAGAACCTTCTGGGCGAGCTGCGGCACGAAGGTGCCGAAGGCCTTGGCGCGCGTGATGAGGCTGGCCATGCCACGGTTGTCGGGTGCATTCAGGTCGTGAAGAAACTCGGAGATCGGCAGACGGGAGAGAGCGGAGCGGGTGTCGGCAGCCTCTTTGGCGACG